>NZ_DF968291.1:0-57187 GCF_001270025.1 Streptomyces azureus
CGGCGGTGGGGTGGGTGGCTACTTCGAGGCACTGGCCGCCCTCGCTGCCGCTGTAGCTCGACTTGAACCACTCAAGTGCGGTGCCGCTCATGCTTCTCCCAGAAGACGGTCCAACAGGTCCCTTGTGTCCTCGGTGTTGAGGGCCTGCGTCCGCAGCATCACATACTTCTGGGTAAGGATCCCCACCCCGTCGGGGTCGGCGATCAGCTGGCTTCCACGCTGCGTCTCCATGTACGCGAGCCGCTGGTGCTCGGGGGTTTCCAGGAGAACAAAGGGACCGTGGGGTCCGGCATGTGAGGTCCGGCCGAGCGGCAGGACCTGGATGGTGATGCCGGGCATCTCCGCGTACTCACGCAGTTTCCGCAGCTGCCCGACGTAGACTTCCCGGCCGCCCAAGCGATCCCGTAGCACCGCCTCCCAGATGACGAAGCTCGTCGTGGGCGGGTTCTTGCGGTGCACGATCTCCTGGCGTTCCATGCGCGCCGCGACGAGTTGCTCGGTCTCGTCCTCGTCGTAGACCGGTACGCGGCTGCGGAAAACCGCCCGCGCGTAGTTCTCGGTCTGGAGCTGGCCGGGCACGGCCAGACTCGCGTAGACGGAGATCGCGATTGCCTCCCGCTCCCGATCCAGATACTCCTCTGCCCAGAGCGGTACGAGATCCACCTCCGGCATCTCCGACACCGCAGCCACCAAAGCCCCCTTGGTGTCCAGGAGTTGGTCCAACTGCTCCGCGAGATCAATCTTCAGCGGCCGTCTGCCCTGCTCGATGGACGCGATCTGCTGCTCGCCGACGACGAAGATCTCCCCGAGGGACTTCTGCGTATAGCCGGCCGCCTCTCGGGAGAGGGCGAGCAGCGCGCCCACCATCTTCATCGCCGAGGCGTTCCTGCGTGACCGTCGTGACCGTGTCGTGGTGCTCATGGCGGCGAACTCCCCACCCGCGCGCGCACTTGCACTGTTGCGCGCACGTACAACCTGGCTGTACGAGTGCGCGCTCTGTTCCATCATGGCCACGGAGTGTGACTGTCGTCCCGTGAACGACGAAACTCCACTCCTGTTCAACCCCCGTCTCCGCGCGAGCGGTTCTACCGCCGGGAGCGCCAGTCCGTTCCGGCCGCACGCGCGTTCGCGCGCGACGCGCTCCAGGACTGGGGCGGCTACGGGCGCGCGGAGGACGTGCTGCTCTGTGTGAGCGAACTGGCGACGAACGCGCTGGTGCACGGCGTGCCGCCCGGCCGTGGATTCCTGCTGAGGCTGGTGCCGTACAACGAGGACGGTGGCGTACGGATCGAGGTGCACGACAGTGGTGAGGGCGCGCCGGTGCTGCCGCAGCAGGACGTCCAGGAGCCTTGCGAGGGCGGGCGGGGCATGTTGCTGGTGTCGGAGCTGGCGGACAAGTGGGGTGTGGGGGTGAGGCGTCCCGGCAAGATCGTGTGGTGCGAGTTCGTGCCCTGAACCGGCCGGTGAACTTGCCTGGGGTCACGGCTTTCGGGAGGGGTCCCGGGCGACTCTCATAGCGTGCTCGGGTGAGCTGGAGAGGAAGAACCATGAGCACGACCCGGGAAGAAGTCACGTCGGCAATCTGGGTCATCGGCGCTATCGCCGCCCTGGTCACGGTCGGCCTGACCATCACTCTCGCATTCGGTGGCGTCAGCTGGCTGACTGCCCCGTTCCGCGGCGAAGTCGACAAGCGCGACCGTACCGAAGGTTCAGGTGCGTTCCGGATCGCCACGTATGAGGAGTTCTTCGGACTCTGCGCCACGGTGCAGTTCAAAGAAGGGGCCATCAGGACTCTGGAGGAGGAGAACAAGACGGCCTCCGAGTCCAGGCGGGCTCAGATCGGCACCTCCCTCACCGCCCTGAAGTCGTCCCGGATCGAAGCGGTCAACGAATACAACGCCAAGGCCGCACAGGAGCACCGGAGCGCCTTCAAGGACAAGGACCTGCCGCCGCGGTTGGACGTGAACGACATGAACACCACGTGTGCTCCGTGACGAAGAGGAGAAGGCCATGAAACGTGTCATCCGCGCCGCACTGGCCGTCGCCACCGTTCTGCTCGTCGGCTTCAGCGCAGCCGCCTGCGAAGACGACTCCTCACAGGAGACGGAGACGAGGGCGAAGGAAAAGGGCTACGACAAACTGGTGGCGAACCAGCCGATAGAGGTCCCCGAGTACTCGACGACGCGAGAGACCATCAACAGGTGGATCAAGACCTGGGGGAAGGCCAGCTCCAAGGGCAAACTCAGCTACGTCTACCTCCAGAACGCCAAGGGTGAGTACGGCTACTTCGTTCTGAAGGGCTTGCCCGTCTCGTACTGTGCGCTGGGTACACCACCGTCGAAGACGAAATCGAGCAGCAACGGCATGGTCAACGTCCCGCTCCCGGAAATGGACGGCACCTACAGCGACGGGGCCGGGACCTGCAACACCTACTACGGCTTCGACGCCACCACGGGTGCCTACCTGGAGTTCACCCTCGGCATGAACCAGAGCTTCTTCCTCTTCGACCAGCCCGCAACGCTGCCGGAGTTCAGCTCCGCGTCCCAGATGGGGCCCAGCTCGATCGAGGACGTGGACCCCTGAGCCTCGATCCACCGCGTGCATTCTGATCACGACTCTCCCCGGAGCCCTGCCCACCGAGATCGCCGCCTGGGCTCGGACACTGAGGGTTTTCCTACCTCCAGGTCGTGGTGCTCTGTTGCTGACAGCGGGACGTCAGGACCTGCTCGTTCTCGTGCATCTGCGGCGCGGAGGGCCAACTTCGTTGCGGGGGTGGGCGTCGAGCAGGCCGGCGTCGCCTGGTACTCGACCCTCAACGAGCAGGTCCCCGAGGACCGACTGGCCCGCGTCTACGCCTACGACGACCTCGGCTCCCACCTCGCGCTCCCGCTCGCCCAGTTCGCTGCCGGACCCGCCGTACTCCTCCTCGGCCTCCAGGCCACCCTCTACGCGGCCGCCGCGCTCATACTCCTCGCCACCCTCGCCATGGTCGCCCCCTCCATCCGCGCGCTAAACCCGAAGACGGCGGAACCGCTGCCCGCCTCCGAAGATCCGGTGCCTCGCTGAGCTCGACTCTGGCATCCGGTGCCCTCCATGGGGTCGAGGGCTGCTCCACATCTGCGCACCGTCCCGTATGACTTCCGCCCCCACACGGCACCACATTCAGGAGAGGCCCAAGGGGGACGGCTCCCCACCCAGCCGTCTCGGGGGATGCTCAGTCGAGGCAGAACTCGTTGCCCTCGATGTCCTGCATCACGATGCACGACTCATTGTCGTCATCGGCAGGAAGCAGTCGCACGCGTACCGCGCCGAGCGCGACCAGCCGTGCGCACTCGGCCTCGAGTGTGGCCAGGCGCTCTTCACCCACGAGCCCGGTGCCGACCCGCACGCAGAGATGCACCCGATTCTTGACGACCTTGCCTTCGGGAACGCGCTGGAAGTACATTCTCGGGCCCACACCTGAGGGATCACTGCATACGAACCATGAACCCTGATCCTCAGGTGGCAGCGAGCGATTGAAATCGTCCCAAGTAGCAAATCCCTCCGGTGGCGGCGGTACGACGTACCCCAACACCTCGCACCAGAAGCGGGCGACGCGCTCAGGTTCTGCGCAGTCGAAGGTGACTTGGAACTGCTTGATCGATGACATCCGCGCACCATATCAGGGGCCCCTGTTGCTCAATTCCCGGTATAAATCCGCATGTTGCCGGGAGGACCGCCCCTGCTAGGAGAGGGTGCCTGTGCGTTCAGGACCGCTCATTGCAGTCGGGACCGGGGAGGCGCTCGGCGAAACGTGCCCCTCTGCCAGGACCATGAGAACCGCGGTGCAACCGCCTGGCGGCATGGCCGTGGACGGAGAGGGTGCGGTCCAGGATGACGTCCCTACTAGTAGGGACAACGGTCAACGAACCTGTGACGCTACCGACTTCAGTGGGCCGGAGGCGGTCCCACCGAGTCGCGTACGACGACATGCGTGCCCAGCAGCAGGTGTTCGTCCGGAGCACCCGGCGTGTGTTCGAGGGCCGTGCGGACGGCGAGGCGGCCGAGTTCCTCGTAGGGGACGTGGACCGTCGTCAGGGCGGGGTGCAGGTCGCGGGCGAAGGGGATGTCGTCGTAGCCGGCGAGGGAGACGTCGCCGGGGACGGTCAGGCCCGCTTCGTGCAGGGCGGTGAGGGCGCCCGCCGCGACCATGTCGGTGGCGGCCACGACGGCCGTGAAGTCGAGGTCGTCCTTGAGGGCTTGCTGCATGAGGCGGTGGCCCGCGTCCCGGGTGAAGTCGCCGTGCAGGAGGAGGGCCGGGTCGGGGGTCAGGCCCCGGGCCCGGTGGGCGGCGAGATAGCCGCGTTCGCGGCCCAGGGCCGTGGTGTGGTCCGTCCGGCCGCCGAGGAACAGCACCCGGCGGTGTCCCTGGGCGAGGACGTGGGCGACCAGGGTGTAGGCGCCGCCCTCGTTGTCGTACTCGATGACGGCCACCGGGGCGCCGGGGTCCAGTGGTGGCCTGCCACAGAGGACCAGGCGGGAACCGGCCGAGGCGAGGGAGTCGGCCATGCGGTGGGTGCGTTCGCGGTACTCGGGGGTGTCGGCGGTGCCGCCGACCAGGATCACGGCGGCGGCGCGCTGGGCGCGCATCATCTCGACGAACTCCAGCTCGTGCCGGACGTCGCCCTCCGTGCTGCACACCAGGCAGAGGTGGCCGAGGCGGGTCGCCTCGCGTTCGACGCCGTGTGCCATGTGCGCGAACGACGGGCCGGTGATGTCCTCCAGCACGAAGGCGAGCGTGGGCGTGCCGACGCCCGCGATCGCCTTCGCCCGCGCGTCCGCGACGTAGTCCAGCTCGCGGACCGCCCGCATGACGCGCCCGCGCGTCGCCGCGCTCACCGGGTACACGCCGCCGAGCACCCGGGACACCGTCGACGCCGAGACCCCCGCGCGGGCCGCTACGTCCCGGATGGTGCTGCGGCTCGCGTCCCCGCTCTTCCTCGTCATGACTGCCTCGTCTCTCCGGGCGCCGGTCCGCACCCACCCCTCGGGAACTGCGGCAACGCCAAGGCAACCGGTTCCCTGGACGGAGGCTAGCAGTGGGGAGGGGAGGGGGAGGAGTGCTGTGCGCGGACTGGTGTCGATGGGCCCGGGGCGCTCGGTCGCGGAGACCGCCGACCGCCGGCCGGGTCAGGGTTGGGTGTCGAGCCATTTCTGGAAGGCGGGGCCGGCGAGCTTGGCGTGCGGGCTGGGCAGGAACCCGCCGGCCGCCGCCGTCTCGGCATCGGGCATGCCGGAGCCGTCGACCTCGACGACCTTGACGCCTCGGCGGGCGCCGAGGAGTCCCGCCGCCTCGGACATCGTCTCCTTGCGGGGCCCGGCGATCTCGGGGATCGGTGTTCCGGGATCCGGCTGGGCGGGCGCGTCGGGGTCGGTGGCCAGGTCGACCAGCGTTTCGGCCACGGTGCAGCAGGCCACGAGCTGGGAGGGCAGGGGCGGGATGCCGGCGACGTCGCCCTGCTGCCAGTCCAGGAGCTGACCGACGAATTCATGGAACTGCGCAGCCCGCAGAATGCGAACGGGCAGCGGGCCGGACAGGTGGGCCTCCTCGTGCACCTGCTGGGCGGCGACGAAGCCGGCGGTGGCCTTGTCAGCGCCGATGATGGATACGGCGACGATCCGGCCGACTCCCGCACGCCGGCCGTCCTCGTGCAGATTGCGGGTGGCGGTGCGGAAGAACTCCGTGGCGGTCTCCTGGCCGGAGGCGTGCCATGACGCGACGTCAATGATGACGTCGGCCCCGGTGAGTGCCTCGGCCAGGCCCTCACCGGTGATGATGTCCACGCCGGTGGCGCGGCACATCGGCACGACATGGTGCCCCCGTTCCGCCAGGACGTCCACGACGTGGCGTCCCAGCCGCCCGGTTGCTCCTGCCACTGCGAACTTGCTGGTGATCATGTTCCATGCCCTTCTCGGCGGGTCGGTCCTGACGCACACGAGACGCCGGCGCCTGTAACACGGCCCCGGGGATCAGCCGAACCATGGTCGGCGCTGAGATTGATCACGGTCCGGCTGTGGCCGGGCGGTAGTTGACGCGGTTCTCGTACTCGCGGCGGGCCTTGCCGGGACGGCCGGGGCGCCTGGGTCTTCTCGTGCTCGGCGAGTGCTCGGTAGATGCGGTGCCGCTGGGGCCCCGGCCCTCGCGCTTGCCGGTGGAGATGAACAGGTCGGGTTGGATCTGCCCGGGGGCCAGTTCGCCCCACATCGAGATCATCACGGCATGGGACGAGTCACCACCCGTGTGGAAGGCATGGCAGGATCGCGGCCATGTCCCTCAGCGTTCCCCGCCTCTGGATCGGCTCGACCGAGATCATCGCCCTCGCCGACGGCGAGGGCCCGTTCTTCTCCCCGCGCGCCGAGGCCTTCCCCGAGGCCACGGCCGCTCAGTGGGCCGAGGCCGACCGCTACGACCCGGGCGCGGTCGACGCCGAGGGCCGCTGGCGGCTCCAGTTCCGCGCGTACGCGATCCGCGGCGACAAGGGCCTCACCGTCGTGGACGCCGGGATCGGTCCGGCGGACAGCCCGGCCGGCTCGTGGGCGCCCGTGCCCGGTGTGCTCCCCGAGTCGCTCGCCGCCGCGGGCATCGACCCGGCAGAAGTCGACACCGTGGTGCTCACACATCTGCACACCGACCACGTCGGGTGGGCGGTCGTGACCGAGGCGGCCGTCCCATCAGCGGGCGGCGCGGTGGACGGCAACGCTTCGACCGGCGGCGCGACCAGCGGCCGCCGCCCTTATTTCCCGAACGCCGAATACCTGCTCCAGCGGGCCGAGTTCGACGCCCTCGACGCGCTCAACCCGCAGCTTCGCGAGACCCTCACCGACCCGCTCGCGGCCGCCGGTCGGCTCCGGCTCCTCGACGGGGACACGCCACTGCGCGCCGGGCGCGCGGTCGCCACGCCTGGTCACACGCCCGGACACCAGAGCGTGCTGGTCGCCGACGGGCGCGAGCTGGCGCTCGTCACCGGCGACCTCCTGGTGCACGCGCTTCAGCTGCTCCACCCCGAGCTCGCCTACGCGCACGAGGCCGACCCGCAGGCGGCCAGGCACTCAAGGGAGCGCATGCTCGGCCGCGAAACCGCCACCACGCTGCACCTGGCGACGCCGCATTTGACGGAGCCGTTCCTCTCGGCGTGATCGCGGCCGTCCGACGCGGGTCAGGCCGGGAGGGCATGCAGACGCTCCGATTTCTCGGCGGTCTCGTCGTCGACGGGAGCTGAAGACCGTGAGGCGGCAGCCCGTCTCCTCAGTCGATCCGCCTCCGCAGGTGACGGGGCAGTGCTTCGTGTTGACCGGCCATCAGCTCGTCGGGCGGGACGCGGAGCTCAAGAGGTCGCTGCCGCGGCGGAAGCACCGCAAAGAACGGTGGTGAACCATGTGTAAACGGGAGCGAGTGTTGGTGATGCAGGCCATCCATTGATCGTCGCCAGGAGCCGCCAATAGCGCTTGGCGTGTGGGTCAACGGTCATCTGCAGGCGGGCGACGAGCCAGCGGCGCAGGTCGCCGTCGCCGGCACGCTCGAACGCGTGGCCGTAGAGGCCGCCCAGTGATTCGGCAGGAGGTGCGGCTTTGGCGGAGGCTGGGAGGACGCCGGCGGATACGGCTTCGTCGATGCGTTCACGCATCGCTTGGTTGAGACCGTCGTGCAGGTCGCCGACGTCCTGCTCGGCAGGCTCTTTCGCCTGCTCCCCGGCTATGCGCCGTACCGCGGTACGGAAGCCTGGGTCCTGGCAGAGTTCGGCGAGTTCCACCCAGGCCCCGACCTGTTCAGGCGTGGGATCGTCGGGGAGCTCGGGCAGTGCGGATCGCATCAGGGTCACGAACTCGGGGTTGGCGTCAAAGCCTCTGAAGGCGTCGTCGATGAAGTCGTTCACGAGTCGGCGTTGTTCGCACCGGGACAGCGTGGCGAGTCGATGCATGAGGTCCATCTCCATGGTGGTGGGGCCGCGTCTGGCGACTGCTCGTAGTACTGCTCGGCGCAGGCGGAGGGTCTGGATCTGTACGTCCAGGGCGTCGGCGTGTGCTTCGGCGACCTCCGGTATGGACGCCTCCCGGTCCAGCACCTTGCGCACGGTCGCCAGGTCGAGCCCGAGATCGCGCAGCGTGCGGGCCAGGTCCAGGCGTGCGAGTGCGTCGAGGCCGTAAAGCCGGTAGCCCGCCGGGCTGCGGTCGGTCGGCGGGACGATGCCCTGGTCGGAGTAGTACCGGATGGTCTTCACCGTCAGACCGGTCCGGCGGGATAGTTCTCCGATGGAATAGAGCGTGTCGCTGTCCATGCCCCCAGCTTGATGTCTCCCCCCACGGGAGACTCAACCGGGCATTCCGAGGTGAACGGCACGCTGGCCTGAGATACCTGGGCATCACGTTGCTTGAGCTTGTTCCCGGCGCCGGCAAGGCTGACTTCGAGGCCCTCGGCCTTTGAGGGAGACCGCCTCGGTGCGGGCGGTGTTCGTGCTGCGCGAGGTGTTCGATCTCGAGTACGACGAGATCGCCGAAGCCGTCGGCAGGAGCCCGGCCGCGGTCCGCCAGCTCGCCTATCGGGCACGGGCACACGTCGCCGCGCGCCGAACACGCGGCACCGTCACCCCGGCCCAGACGCGAGCCGCGCTCCAGGCCTTCCAGCGAGCGGTCGGGACCGGCGAGTTGCAGAGCCTGCTCGACATCCTCGCTCCGGACGTCGTCGCCAACCGCATTCTGTGGCCGGGTAGCCGGATCACGTTGCCGTGATCCGGCTACCCGGCCACATCCGCCCCCTGAGCGACGGCGGCGGAGTCAAGCATGCCCTGCTGCGGCCCATCGCGGGCGCGGACAAGGTGGCCCGCCTGCTGGAGGGAGGCTGGTGGAAGCGCGACGCCGAAAGGTCGGTCGAGCCGGTTCAGATCAACGGCGGCCCGGGGCTGCTCGTCCGGGTCGATGGGGAAGCCGACGGCGTGGTGGCTGTGCGGGGCGAGAACGGCTACGTCACCGGGGCCTACCATGTCCGCAACCCCGAGAAGCTTTCGCATGTGGCGCGGGAGACCGCCGTCAGCCGCCGAGCTTGATGCGCCGATCCCGGCGGCGGTTTCCGCACCTCAACCACTCAGGGCCCTATGCCGCCCCCAGCGTCCCCGCGATGCCCGAGATCGCCTCCGGGCCCACCCGGCAGCAGCCGCCGATCAGGCGGGCGCCGGACTGCTGCCAGCCCTTCACCTGGTCGGCGGTGAAGGTGGAGCGGCCGGTCCAGGAGCGGGCCTCGGCGTCCCAGGTCTCGCCGCTGTTGGGGTAGACGACGACCGGCTTGCCGGTGACCCGGGCCGCGGTCGCGGCGGCGGTGTCCACGTCCTCGGGTGCGCAGCAGTTCACGCCGACCGCGATCACCTCGTCCGCCTCGGCGGCCAAGGCGAAGGCCTCCTCCAGCGGCTGCCCGGCGCGCGTGCGGCCACCGGCGACGGAGTACGTCAGCCAGGCCGGCACCCCGAGTCCGCGCACCGCCCGCAGCAGGGCGGTGGCCTCGTCTGCGTCGGGGACCGTCTCCAGCGCGAGGACGTCGGGGCGGGCGGCGGCCAGCACCTCCAGGCGGGGGCGGTGGAAGCGCTCCAGTTCGTCGATCGTGAGGCCGTAGCGGCCCCGGTACTCGGAGCCGTCCGCGAGCATCGCCCCGTAGGGGCCGGCCGAGGCCGCCACCCACAGCGGGCGGGAGACGCGTGCGAGCCGGGCCGCGTCCCGGGCCGACTCGACGCTGAGCGCCATGAGTTCGGCCGCCCGGTCGTGGTCGATCCCGCGCTTGGCGAAGCCCTCGAACGTGGCCTGGTAGCTGGCCGTGATCGCCACGTCGGCGCCCGCCCGGAAGTAGGCGAGGTGCGCCTCGGTGATCGCCTCCGGCTGTTCCGCGAGCAGCCGCGCCGACCACAGCTCGTCGCTCAGGTCGTACCCGGCCGACTCGAGCTGGTTGGACATGCCGCCGTCGAGGACGACCGTCCCGGCGGCGAGGGCTGCGGCGAGGGTGAGGGTGCTGGTCATACGGACGACGGTAGTCGAGACCCGGCGGTGGACCCCAGCCGATTGTGTCCAGTACATGAACAGGTCGCCCAGCATATGGGACGACGGGTTACGATCACAGCCCTCCCCCCACCCTCCTCCGCTCGTCAGGACCGCCCATGACCGCCCCCAGCCCCGCCGAGGCCGCCGAACCCGTCGAGCCGGCCCCGGCGCCCGCTCCCCGCCGCACCTTCGGCCTCGCCGCCGCCACGGCCCTCGTCATGGGCAACATCATCGGCGGCGGCATCTTCGCCCTGCCCGCCACCGTCGCCCCCTACGGCACGATCAGCCTGCTCGCCTTCGTCGTGCTCTCGGTCGGCGCGGTCGCCCTCGCCCTGCTCTTCGGCAGGCTGGCGCGGCGCAGCCCGGTCACGGGCGGGCTGTACGTCTACCCGCGGGACGCGTTCGGCGAGTTCGCCGGGTTTCTGTCGGCCTGGTCGTACTGGACGATGTGCTGGGTCAGCATCGCCGCCCTGGCCGTCGCCGTCGTCGGCTACGTCGACGTCCTGATACCCCTGCACGGCAACCACGCCCTCCAGGCAGCCGTCGCCATGGCCGCTCTCTGGCTGCCCGCCGCGGCGAACTTCGCCGGCACGCGGTGGGTCGGCACGGTGCAGGTCGTCTCCACGGTCCTGAAGTTCGTACCGCTCCTCCTGCTGGCGACCATCGGCCTGTTCTTCGTCGACACGGACAACTTCGGCCCGTTCAACGCCTCCGGCCAGAGCGTCTCCGGCGCGCTGGCCGCCTCCGCCGCGCTGCTGCTGTACAGCTTCCTCGGGGTGGAGTCGGCGGCGGTCAGCGCGGGCGAGGTCCGCGACCCCGGGCGCACCGTCGCCCGGGCGAGCGTCCTCGGCACGCTGGCCTCGGCCCTGGTCTACATCCTCGGCACGGTCGCCGTCTTCGGCCTCGTCCCGCACAGCCGGCTCGTCGACTCCGGCGCCCCGTTCGCCGACGCGGTGAACGCCCTCACCGGCAGCTCCTGGGGCGGCACCGTCATCGCCCTGGTCGCCGTCGTCTCGATCACCGGCTGCCTCAACGGCTGGATCCTCATGGCCGCGCAGATGCCGTACGCCGCCGCGCGCGACGGTCTCTTCCCGGCGCCCTTCGCCCGAGTAGGCAAGGGCGGCGTCCCCGGCTTCGGCGTCTGGGCCTGCGCGGTCCTCGGCACGCTCCTCATCGCCCTCAACTACACGGCGGGCCCGGACACCACCTTCCGCGTCCTCGTCCTGATCACCACGTTCACCGGCTGCGTGCCGTACCTGCTGTCGGCCGCCGCCCAGCTGTACTGGCTGGCCCGCGGCACCCGCGACCGCGTCCGCCCCGCGGGCCTGGTCCGCGACCTGATCGTCGCCGTCCTCTCCTTCGGCTTCTCTTTCTGGCTGATCGCGGGCGCCGGGTACGCGGCCGTCTACCAGGGTGTGCTGTTCCTGTTCGCCGGCATTCCGGTGTATGTGTGGCTGCGGGGGCGGCGGGAGGCGGCCCACGCGTCTTAGCCCTGCGGCGGGTTGCTGTGCAGCTTGCGCCGTTCCCGGCGGTTGGGATGGCGGATGACTACTCCCGCCATGCCGCCGGACCCAGTGAGCCGGATCAGCGGAGTTCCCGGTAGCCGGTCGGGAGTGGTCTTGTCCGTCAGGCCGCCGATGCCGGGGTCCATGCCGCTGGTGTCTGCGGCCCAGGCGTCGGGGATGACGATCGTGACACCAGATGTCTCCCCGTACGCCTCCACTGCGACCTCCGTGAGGCGGCACTCAACCCGGGTGAAGTCAAGCTTCACACCCCCCACGCCTCCACGAGTGATCACGTGCCCGGGAACCTCCCAGCGCCCGGGGCCCCGAGACGCGCCAAACATGCCGCCCTCGAGCACCAGCGGCGCCTGGCTCTCAGAGGAGTTCAGCCCCGGCAGGTCGGCGGTCAGGACGGCCAACTCGGCGTGCGTCTTGGACGTCAGCGCCTGCTCCAGGCGCGAATCCAGCTCATCGAAATCGATTCGCCCCTCGGCTGCCGCATCGCGCAACTGCTCCACCACTGCTTCCCGGTCATCGTGAGAGGCGCGGAGCTCTCCTGATGGAACAGGGCGCGGCGAGGGCTCCGGAGGCTGGCCAGTCATGGCCACAAGAATAGGCAGTCAGCGGACTGGGTGGACTGCTGCCGCCGCTTCTCCCCTCTGAAGTGACGTTCACGTATTGGCACCTCGTGCTGTTACCTGCCAGCGGTCGATCACCTCACGGTCTCGAACGACCAGAAGCTCATCGGCGAGATTCACCGGCGTGCATATGTGGTTCGGGACGACAGCGACCAGCGACCCCAGGCGTGGTCCCCGCACCCCTTCCGGAAGCCGGACCACGGCGTGGTGCTCCCACAACCCGGTGATGGCTCCCTGCGGGAACTGGGGCAGATAGCCGTGGCCCGTCACCCAGGACGACCGGTCGGAGCCGAGAACCTTGCTGCCGACATCGAGCACAAAGCGGTCCGGGGCGGGAACGCTGATCACCGTCGCCGCGGCGACCAGCGCGAGATCCCCCACCCCGCAGGTGCCGATGGCCAGCTGGGTGGCGTCATTGAAGACGTAGACACCGGGCCGCAACTCGTTCACCGCGCCCGGCTGCCACTGCCCCACCGTCGGAGTCGACCCGCCACTGATCACACGGACGTGGAGACCCAGGTCCCGCAGCGTCTGCGCGGCCTGGCCCAGCGTGCGCTCCTCGTCCCGTGCGGCCCGCTCGCGCGCCTGTACGTCGTGCCCGTAGCCGTGTCCCGGGAACGTGAACACGCCGACCACGTCCAGGCCCGCGTCGGCGGCCGCCTTCCCGACCTCACCAGCGGCGTCAGGCTGTACTCCGGTGCGATGGCTCCCGCTGTCGACCTCGACGAGCACCTCGATCGTCCGGGCGCTGCCGCGCACGGCATTCCCCAGCCGCCGCGCGCCTTCGACCGACTCGACGCCCACTCTCAGGGCAACGTCGTCCGCCAACCTGCGCAGTCGCCGCGACTTGCCGGTATCGAGCCACACGGGGTAGGCGATGAACAGGTCGTCCACGCCGGCCCGGGCGAATGCCTCGGCCTCGCTGAGCGTGGCCACCGACAGCCCGCTCGCGCCGGACCGAAGCTGACGGTCGGCGATCTGTGCGCACTTGTGGCTCTTGGCGTGCGGACGCAGGGCGAACCCTTGGGCCCGCGAAGCCTCGGCCATTCGCGAGATGTTTCTGTCCAGCACGTCCGAATCGACCACGAGCGCAGGCGTAGTCAGCCCGTCGGGCAGCGTTATCGCCATCTCTTGCCTCCCACCATGGAACACATCGAGATGATCATTGATCACCGCTGGGTCAGCGAGTCAAGTGGTTCACGGCCGTGCTGCCAGGAGCCGCGGCCGCTGGCGGAGTCGGGGTGCACTGACTCGGTAAGGTCGCAAGCTCAAGCGGACGGTCTTTTGGCTGTACCGGTGGCCGCGACCGGGTGAGAGGTTGCTGCCGGAACCGGGCAGGGAAACAGGGGGGAAGCGACCGGTGCTGTTGCTGCCGTTCGGGCTGCGCATCTGATACGTCGAGCGGAGCTTGAAGCGCAACGGGGTGCGGGTCGTCGCGACATGCGTCGACCGGGGTCTACGGGGGGAACAGCGTTGATCCCAAGAGGGTGCTGTGCGAGTACTACTCCGAAGACGGCCGCCGGATGCGCTCGATGGTGGGCGGCGAGCCCGACTTCCCGGAGGTGGGCGACCAGCTCGAGCTGATCTATGACGCGCAACATCCGGGGCACGCGGTGAGGTGGACGGAGAGGAGGTCCCCGATCACCGTCGGCGTCGCCTGGACCTCCGTGGCCGCCCTGTTGATCGCCGTGGGAACGCTGGGAGCGTTGCTCACCTGAGGCCACGAGTCGCTGTATCAGGGCACCAGCACCGCACATGGCCCAACCCGGATGCCGCGCCGCGGCGTCGGCGCGTTGCCCAGCACGCTGACAAGCGAAACCCCGCCGCGCACCGCGTCCGGCGCGAGCATGCCCACCGATGCCGGGTCGACTGCCGCGTGCACGCCACCGGGCACAAGGCGGCGCACCGCGGCGGGTGGGCCCGCAGTCCGCGGCACGAAGAACTCCGCACCGAAATCGCGCACCAGCTCCTCGTCGCCGGTGCCCGCGACCGCAGTCCCCCGAACACCGGCCAGCGCGGCGAGCGTCGCTCGATCAGACTCCGGCTCCGCCCATGAATGCCGGGCAGAGGCTAGACGCCGGTCCGTCCGTCGACGAGTTCACGCACGACATCGAGGTGACCGTTGTGGCGGGAAATCTCTTCGATGAGGTGGAGGACCACCCAGCGCAGGTCCACGTGGCGGCCGTCGCCGATAGGACGCTCGGCCGTTGAGTTCAGGTCGCGGTCGGCCACCAGGCGGCGATAGCGGGCGCTCTGTTCCTCGTATTCGGCGAGAAGCTGGGGCAGCGGGATGTCGACCGCCGTCCGCATCTCGGGGTCGGGGTCGTCGTCGGTCGCCGCCGTGAGCGGTCCCGCGGGCTCCTCACCGAGAAACATCACCTGGACCCAGTGATGCTCGACCCATCGCAGGTGGCTGATCAGCCCGCATATCGTCATCAACGGTGAATTCGGCAGCGGTGCCTTACGGGCGTCTTCCTCGGACACGCCCTCACACTTGGCTCGCGCCGTGTCGCGGGCGTAATCCAGAAAGGTGACCAGCTGCGTACGTTCGTCCCACGCGGGGGGTGTATCGGTTCGTTGTGTCATCGCGGGTGACGTTCCCACAGTTCGAAGGCGATGTCGCGTGATTTGAAGGTCCTCCCACAGCAGGAACGGGTTGTCGTCACCGGGACGCCGGTAACCGTCCGGGTACCGACCGGTTTCCAGCGCGTCGGCGGTGCGGTGCGGCAGCGCGGGCAGGGAACCCCACATGGGGTGGGCGGACAGGTGGGAGGCGCCCAGCTTGTCGTGCTCGTGGATGCGCTCGTGCGGCCGGGAGACGTCCAGGTGGAGCACACCGCCCGCGCCGTCGCAGGCGCAGGGGATCCACTCCGGGGCGTAGGCGGGGGGAGACGTGTCACCCCAGACCTTGCTCTTGGTCCGCCAGGCGGTCACGACCTCGTCGGTGCTCAGGATCCCGTAGCAGGGCGGCAGGCAGAAGCCGCCGCTGCCGTTGTGGCCCAGCAACAGCAGGGCGTGGTCGGGGTGGAGACGCGTGCCGAGCTGCGCCTGGGCCCGGGCGATGTCGGCCGGGATGGCCGCGGGAGCCGGCTCCCGGGCGCGCCCGCGTTCCTCGAGCCGGCGTTCCACGCGCTGCCACGACTCGCCGAGCGGAGCGGGCCCCATGTGTCCTCCCGCTGGTCTCGGATGGACCTCACCGTAAGCTGACGGGATGCCTGAAGTCGCCGTGGCGGAAGCCGAGTTCCACGACATTTTCGATTCCGCAGCCCGCGGGGGGACGGCCCTCGTACCTCTCGCGCACAACCCGTGGAACGGCGTCACCGCGGGCGTGTGGCGCGTCACGGGCGGCGGCCGGTCGGCCGTCCTGAAGGTGCTGACGCGGACGAAGGAGACCAGCGTCACGTGGGCCGCCTCCAACGACCCCCGGCACTGGAACTTCTGGCGCCGGGAAGCGTACGTCTACCAGTCGGGGCTCGCCCGGATCTGGCAGCGGCACGGCATCCGCGCGCCCCGGCTGCTGGCCTGCGTCGAACGCCCCGACGGTGACCTGGCGTTGTGGCTGGAGGACGTGCCGGGCGAACCGGCGACGGCCTGGCCGCTCGCCCGGCACGTCGAGCACGCGCACCGGCTCGGGGCCGCGCAGGGCGCGGTGGGCGCCGGGGAGGACCGGCCGTGGCTGTCGCAGTGCTTCCTGCGCGACTACACGGCTTCCAAGTCGACAGGCCAGGACAGGCTGGATGACGACGAGGCCTGGCGACACCCCCTGGTCCGGGAGCACTTCCCGGCGGGCCTGCGCGAGGACATGGTCCGCCTCCACCACGACCGCGAGTGGTTCCTCACGGTCATGGAGTCCCTGCCGCGAGCCTTCTGCCATCTCGACCAGTGGCCGGCCAACGTCCGCTCCGACGGCCGCGACAGCGTCGTGTTCGACTGGGCGTTCGCCGGGGACGGCGCGCTCGGCGAGGACCTCGGCAACTACCTCCCCGACTCCGTCTTCGACCTGTTCGTCCCCGCCGCCGACCTCCCCGGCCTGGACAAGGCGGCGTACGACGCGTACGTGCAGGGCCTGCGCGAGAGCGGCTGGCGCGGCGACGAACGGCTCGTACGGCTCGCCGTGTGCGCCTCCGCCGTGAAGTACGACTGGCTCACCGCACTGATGCTCGCCCGGGCGGACGACGAGCAGCCGGCCTACGGCGGCCAGGGCACCGTCCCCGCCGAACTCCGCTACCGCGAACGCGGCCTGGCTCTCGCCTTCCTCGCCGACTGGGCGGCCGAGGCCCGGCTGCTGGCTCCCCAGCTCGGTTTCCCGCAGGCACCGAGCGGCCGCTGACGGCGGATGTGTGAGGCTCACTGCCGGGAGAAGGGAAGAGCATGGCCCGCGTCGTCGAGTTGTCGTACTACCCCGTCAAGGGCTGCGCCGGGACATCGGTGACCGAGGCGCCGCTGACTCCCGCCGGACTGGCGCACGACCGCAGCTTCATGGTCGTCAGCGAGGAAGGCGTGTACCGGACCCAGCGCCGGGATCCCCGGCTGGCCGTCATCCGGCCGGCCATCACCGCCGATGGCGAACGCCTCACGCTCAGCGCGCCACGGACCGAGGCCCTGCACCTCCGCGTGGACACCTCCGGGACCCGGCAGAAGGTGGACCTGTTCGGGACCGCCTGTCAGGGCATCGACCAGGGCGACACGGCAGCCGACTGGCTCTCGGAGGTGCTGCGCGTCCGGAGCCGGCTCGTGCGCGTACCGCCGGAACACGACCGGGTGACCGACGGTCTGACACCGGGCACCTCCGGCTACGCCGACAGCTGCGCCCTGCACGTCGTCTCACGCGCCACCCTCGACCTCCTCAACCGGAAACTGACCGAACGCGGCACAAGCCCGCTGCCCATGAACCGCTTCCGCCCCAACATCGTGATCGACGGCTGGGACGAACTCGACGGCTCGGACGAACGCGACGGCCGGGCCGAACCGCACACCGAGGACCGCGCCCGCCGCATCCGCATCGGCGACACCGAACTGGGCTATGCCAAGCTCGCCATCCGGTGCGCCGTCACCCTGGTCGAGCAGGAATCCGGGGCCAAGGCGGGCCCGGAACCGCTGCGCACCCTCGCCGGCTACCGGCGGGCGTCCGAAGGCGGCATCGCCTTCGGCGCCAAGTTCGCCGTGCTGCGGCCCGGCAGTGTGTCCGTCGGCGACGACGCGGTCGTCACGGCGTGGGGCGAGCCCGAGCTGTGAGCCTCACTGCCGCGCGCGGGCCGCGTGCCGGCCGGCGCGCCGGCGGCCTCCGCCGCGTCGCGTCGCCATCGGTACGGCGAGGCTGACGACGAGGGCCAGCCCGAGGGCGTACGGCCACCAGCCGAAGCCGACGTCCTCCGACGCGCCGGCGCTCCGGGGCGCCACGGCACCGGACGCGGACGCCTCGGGCGCAGTCGGGGAGGGACTGGGGGTGGTTTCCGTGGTCAGGGCGACGTCGTTCCCGTCTCCCGCCCGGTAGTCGATGCGGTAGGTGGTGTCGCCGAGCTTCAGGCGGGCGCCTTGCCGCAGCCCCTTGAACGTTCCTGAGATCCTGCCGTCGCCCCTGTGGTCGAGGACGGTGACCTCACGAGCCGGCCGGCCCCGGTCTCCGAGGGCCGAGACGTCGAGGTCCCCGGCCAGCCGTACCGTCCCCGTCACCCTCAGCGGCTTGCCGCGCAGGACCAGGGTGCCCTTCGAACTCTGCGTGTAGGGGCCGTTCACGGTGAGGCCGGTCGTCACGGCACCTTCGTTCGTCACCGCTCCCGCGACCGTGCCCTTGCCGGTGAGCGTGGTCGCGACGCGCAGGCCCGCCGTACCCGCGTCCAGCCGTGCCCCGGCCGTCGTGATCCGTATCGCCTTGCTGCGAGTCAGCGTGGCACCTTTTCGCAGGGCCAGCGTGCCCTTGGAGACGGTGGTCGTCCCGGTGTACGTGACGGCGGGACCCGTCAGTGTCGTCGTGGCGGCTCCCGACTGGGTGAGCGAACCGCTGCCGCCGATGCGGGAGAGGGTGAGAGGCCGGTTCGTGTTGCGCAGGACGAGTGAGCCGTTGTTGACGACCTTGTAGTGGGCGCCCGCCGTGTACAGCCCGCCGTCCCCGCCCCGCTTCCCGCTGCCCAGCCGGAGCACCGCGCCCTTCTCGACCGTCGTCGAGCCGTCGTAGTACTGGACGGCCGCGAAGGTCACGTCGTTGCCGGGCGTCCCGGCGATGACGATGTCGCCGGCGCCGGGGGCCGCGAGGGTGTCGTGGAATACGCCGCCGCCGATGGGGGCGCCGAGTGTCACGGGGCCGTCGTAGTCGAAGGTGAGGCGGGAACGGGAGCGGGCGGCCAGGAGGTTGATGTAGACCGTCTCGGCGGTGCCCGGCATGAAGATCCTGTTCGTGGTGCCGTCGCCCCACTGGACGTTCGCGCCCTTGATGTTGGTGCCGCGCTTGTTGACGTTCTTGCGGGCGGGCGTCCAGTTGAGGGCCGGGTCGCTGAGCGACGGGTCGCTGTCGCCGCCCTGGTCCGACCAGCTGTACTGGCCGGTGAGAATCACCTTGCCGCCGGGCCGCGACTGGACGTTGATGTCGCTGCCGTACTCGCGCTGGTAGAAGTCCATGCCCATCGTGACGGTCCGGCCCAGGGGCGTGTCGACGGTCCAGGTGCCCTGGTTGAGGACCTTGCGGACGTCCGGGAGCGAGGTCGCGTACTCAGGGCGGCCGGCGTTCAGCTGCGTGCCGTTGTCGATCACCCCGGAGAAGGAGTGCGTGCCCGACACGTCCCAGGTGCCCCACAGGAACCTCGGCTGGGTGATCAGCCCGGAGCCGCTGATGGTGCCCAGGTTGTACGCGCTCCTCAGCGACAGCCGCAGGGTGCCGTCGACCCGGATGTTGTCCTGGTTGAGGCGGAACGCAGGGGTGTTGTACGGGAAGCGGCCGATCAGTCCCGTCGTACCGCCGTCGCCGTACTGGAGCGTCGCGCCGCGCTCCACCGTGACGGCCGGCGGGTCGGGGTTGGCGACGGTGACGTACGGGTGGTTCCCGCCCAGCGTCCGCACCCGCTGCCGCCGCCGGGACTCGGGCAGCGTGAAGTCGCTGTCCTTGGTGAGGACCAGGGTCCCGCTGCCGCGCACCGTGAGCGTGCCCTCGCCGCGGAACACGCCGTCGTACGTCGTCGTCCCGCGCGGCACGCTGACGACCGTGTCGCCGGTGAGCGTCACGTCACGGTCGGCCAGCACGTCGGCGGTGACGTCCCGGGGACCGGCGGCCGCCGCCGGGGGAGCGGCGAGCAGGGAGGCGACCGCCGCGAGGACACCGGCGGCCGCTGCTGTGGTGTGGGTGAGACTGCGCACGGGAGGGGAGACGCGGGCGGCAGGCGGCCGATAACAGAAAATCGACGACCGCTGCTCCCCGAGGCAATTGGCCTACCCCTGTCGTGGCCTGAGTCCGCGCAGGCCCCCGGCCACGATCTCCTCATCCTGCCGGCCGCACCCGACAAGGCGCTGACGGGCCGCTTCCGCGCGGATGGCTTCCGGGAGACCCGGTCGGTGACGGTGGTGTGGCCGGGGAGCCCAGGCAAACGGTCCTGCTCCGTCAGCTGCTCTGTGGAGGCTCAGTGCCGGGCGAACTGGGCACGGGTCGGCTGTACGGTGTCCGGTCGAATCGCGATGCCGTCGACGGTGAGTTGTTCGCCGTAGATGTCGGTGAGCCTCACCGGGCCACCGCAGCCGGTGCCGTCGGGGGAGAGGAAGTAGTTGTACTCGGTGCGGGTCAGCCGGCTCCATCCGCTGCCGGTCCTGACCTCCAGCCGGGCCAGCGGGTTGCGGTGGCCGAGTGCCTGGATGCCGCACCAGTGGCGGCTGGAGCCGGTCTTGTAGCGGATCGCGACGGTGTCGGACGTGCTGGGGCTCAACAGGCTCCAGGTGATCGGGATCCGGCCGGCGGAGAGGCCGGCGAGCTTGGCGAAGGCCTCTTTGCTGAGGTCGAGTTGCCCGGGGGCGCAGGGCAGCGGGCATTCGTTGGTGATCCGGACCGTGACGGAGGCGCCGTTCGCCGCGCGGACGAGGATGTGCGCCCCGCACGCCTTGGACGTCTCGTAGTCCGTGTGGTTCATCGCCGCGACCATGAGGTCGGGGCTCGGGCCGTACAGGCAGGCGCCGTCGCCGTCCTTGGCGTCGTAGTGGGTGGCGACTCCCTTGTAGTCGACCTGGGGCTGGATACGCCCTGCCAGCGGTGCCGTGCCGGCCGCCGGCCGTGGTGAGGACGGCGGGGCGCCGGTGGGCGAGGGCCGCGCCGACGGGGTGTCCGCGGCCGGCGTCGGGGATGCCTTGGACGGCTTCGGCTTCGGCTTCGTCTTCGGCTTCGGTTTGGGCTTCTGTTCCGGTGTCGGGGCCGGGGCAGTCGGCTGGTTGCCGGCGGCGGGCTCGGCAGCGGCTCGCACGGTGTTCGGCTCGCCGTCGGGGCGCAGCGCCATCACCAGGGACAGCAGAATTCCCACCGCTGCGACGGCGACTGCGAGGACGAGGGCCGTGCGCCGCTTGCGGAGGGGACGGCGGCGGGAATGGGATGCCACGGTTGAGTCCTTACGTGGTGCAGGAGGATGCGCGCTTTCGCTTCACCAGTGGTCGTCGCGGCCGGAAAGGTTGCCGGGCGTGCGGCGGCGGCACGACAGGAGGAACCCCGCCTGCGGGAACCCGTACCGCCGCCCCTTCCATGTCCCAGCCGTCTTCGTCCCGTCAGACCCGTTGACCTCGTCGTGGCGCACCCTTACCTTTTCGGCGTTCGTAATGACAGATGGCGTTCGAAATGTCGGACGACGCGTCAGGCGACGCCGTGTGTCCCCCAGCGAGAGGCAGGCCCCACCGCATGAGCCGCGACCGCGACCACGCTCTGCCCGAATCCCCCAGCCGCAGACTGCTGCTGAAGGGCGCCGCAGCCGCCGGTGCCCTGGCCGCCGTCCCCGCCCTCCCGGGTGTGGCCCAGGCCGCCACGCCGACGAGGCCCCCGAAGCCGGCTCCCTTCGTGAACCCGCTCGTCCGCAACCGGGCCGACCCGCACATCAACCGGCACAAGGACGGCTACTACTACTTCACCGCCACCGCCCCCGAGTACGACCGCATCATCCTGCGCCGCTCCCGCACCCTGAACGGCCTGGGCACGGCGGACGAGTCCGTGATCTGGCGCGCCCACCCCACGGGCAACATGGGCGCGCACATCTGGGCGCCGGAACTGCACCGCATCGGCGGCAAGTGGTACATCTACTTCGCCTCGGCGCCCGCGGAGGACGTGTGGGCGATCCGCATATGGGTGCTGGAGAACGCCCATCCCAACCCGTTCAAGGGCACCTGGGTGGAGAAGGGCCAGGTGAAGACGGCCTGGGAGACCTTCTCCCTGGACGCCACCACCTTCACCCACCGCGGCAAGCGCTACCTCGCCTGGGCGCAGCACGAGCCCGGAATGGACAACAACACCGGCATCTTCCTGTCCGAGATGGCGAACCCCTGGACCCTGAAGGGCCCGCAGGTACGGCTCTCCACCCCCGAGTACGACTGGGAGCGCATCGGCTTCAAGGTCAACGAGGGCCCGTACGTCATCAAGCGCAACGGCCGCATCTTCATGACGTACTCGGCCAGCGCCACCGACTTCAACTACTGCATGGGCCTGCTGACCGCGGACGCCGACAGCCACCTCCTGGACGCCATGAGCTGGACCAAGTCGCCGACGCCGGTCTTCACCAGCAACGACACCACCAAGCAGTACGGCCCCGGCCACAACTGCTTCACCGTCGCCGAGGACGGCCGCACCGATGTCCTCGTCTACCACGCCCGCCAGTACAAGGAGATCAACGGCGACCCGCTGAACGACCCCAACCGCCACACCCGCATCCAGAAGCTCGGCTGGAAGCCGGACGGCACCCCGGACTTCGGCATCCCGGTCGCCGACACCGTGAAGGCGGGTGACTGAGATGAGACGCGCGTACGCGCTCCTCCTCGCCCTGTGCCTGGCGCTGGCCGGCGCCCTCGCCACCGCCGGGACCGCACAGGCCGCGCCCCAGACCATCACCAACGGCACCCAGTTCAAGGACACCTCCGGCAACCCGGTCCACGCGCACGGCGGCGGGGTCATCAAGGTCGGCTCGTACTACTACTGGTTCGGCGAGCACCGCAACGCCGACAACACCTTCCGGTACGTCGACGCCTACCGCTCGACCGACCTGAAGAACTGGGAGTTCCGCAACCACGTCCTGACCGAGGCCAGCGACCCGGAGCTGGCGACCGCCAACATCGAGCGGCCCAAGGTCATGTACAACGCGTCCACCGGCAAGTTCGTCATGTGGATGCACAAGGAGAACGGCACCGACTACAGCGAGGCCCGCGCGGCCGTCGCCGTCTCCGACACCGTGGACGGCAACTACACCTGGAAGGGCAGCTTCCGCCCGCTCGGCCGGCACATGTCCCGCGACATCACGGTCTTCGTCGACACCGACGGCGCCGGGTACATGATCTCCGCAGCCCGCGAGAACTACGACCTCCAGATCTACCGCCTCACCGCCGACTACACCGGCATCGCGAGCCTGGTCGCCAACCCCTGGCCCGGCGGCCACCGCGAGGCCCCGGCGCTGTTCAAGCGGAACGGCGTGTACTTCATGCTGACCTCGGGCGCCACGGGCTGGAACCCCAACCAGCAGCAGTACGCCACGGCCACCAGCATCGCCGGCCCCTGGTCGGCCATGAAGAACATCGGCGACTCGACGACGTTCGGCTCGCAGACCGCCTACGTCCTTCCGGTGCAGGGCAGTTCGGGCACCTCGTACCTCTACCTGGGCGACCGCTGGGGCAACTCCTTCGGCGGGACCGTCAACGACTCGCGGTACGTGTGGCTCCCGCTGACCTTCTCCAACTCCACGACGATGTCCATGGCATGGTCGCCCGAGGTCACCATCGACACGGCCGCCGGGACGATCAGCGGCACGAGCGCGGCGTACAACACGCTCATCGCCCGCCACTCGTCCAAGTGCGCGGACGTGACCAGTCAGTCGTTGTGGGCGGGCGCGCAGCTCAAGCAGTACGACTGCAACGGCGGCGCCAACCAGAAGTACTGGTTCAAGTCCGTCGGCAGCGGCTACTACCAGCTGATGGTCAGGAACAGCTCCCTGTGCGTGCAGGAGAACGCGAGCACGGTCACGCAGGAGAACTGCAACGCCTCCGCGACGAGCCAGCAGTGGTCGCTGACCACCGCCGGCTCGTACGTGAACGTCAAGTCGCGCGCGAGCGGCGAGTGCCTCGACGTGAACGGCGCGTCCACTGCCAACGGCGCCGCGCTCATCACGTACACGTGCAACGGAGGCACCAACCAGCAGTGGACGCGCGGCACATGACACCCGCCGTGACGGCCGCTACGTCAGCAGGTCGATCGCGTCGATCGCCGTCCCCGCACTGAGGGAGCCGGTCGCCCCCGACCCGCTCACCACGTCGATCCTGAGCACGTTGTACTGACTCGGGTCCGTCTTCCGAGCGGACGCCGGCACTCTGTACGTGAACGTGTGGTTGTTGCCGCGGTACGAACCGGTGGTCAGCGACCGGGTGTTCGGCTGGGTGGGCGGGGAGGGATGGCCGGGGCCCAGGCGTCGTTGACGGTGACCTGGGGCCGGCCGTTCGCGTACGCCGTCGTCCTTCGAGCCGCAGGGTGTGCGCGGACGCCGCCTGGGCCGCCGTCAGCCGGAAGTGCACCAGCACCCCGCTGTTGACGTCCTTCCAGAAGCAGCAGGGGAAGGCCGCGGTCTCGCCGTCGCCGATGACGACGTTCCCCGTCCGGGACGCGGCCCGCGCGCCGGAACGGATGCGCGTACGTCATCAGGTCCGCGTGGAGTCGCCGGCCCGCGAGATCGCGCTCGCCGGCTCGCCCTTGAAGACGGTCGGCGTGTACGTCCCCGGCAGCACACCCGGGATGGAGAAGTAGCCGTCCGAGGAACGCGCCGGACCCCAGTACTGCGCCGCCGCGTTGGCCAGCCCGACCGTGTACGGGCACGCCGTGTTCCGCCCGGATCTCCCGGCGCCCGCGACCTTCCCCCGGCTGCTCGCCGGCACGTGCCCCGGGGACGCCGAGCGCATCGGCCCACGGTGTGGTCAGCGTGCCCGGGAACAGCGCCGGGGAAGGCGCCCCGCCGTCCGTGAAGGTGATGACGTACGGGCTCTGGAGACCAAATCGCTGGCCCTCGGCCTTGATCGTGCACAGGTAGGCGTTGTTCTCGCCGCTGCGGGCCGCGAAGTAGTGCCTGAGTGTGCCGTGCGTGACCGGGACCAGGATCGTCGAGCCGGACTGCCTGAGGCTCACGGTGGAGGCGCCGAGGCCGGACTCGATGTGCGAGTTCATGCCGCCGTAGCCGTGGTACTCCGTGCCCCGTAGACCAGGGAGGTCAGGTCGCCGGTGGACTTGCTCACCTTGAAGACCAGTGGGGCTGCGGGGGAGAGCGAGAGCGAGAGCGACCGTGCCAGTTGAATCGATTTCGCGAAAGGGCTTTCACGCGCTCGGAAGGAGCATCGTTGCGAAATCGAGCCCAGGTCTAGAAAGCGCTTGCCGCAAGCGATACGTTCAGCCGCCAGGCCTTGTCGCCGTGACGGAGGAGCTGCGAGTGAGACGTTTCAACATTGCCGTGCTGGCGGCTGTGACGCTGGGCACCGCCCTGTCCGCCGTGCCCGCCCATGCGGGCGATGGGGGTCCCCCCGCGCGAGGCGGTTCGAGCGTGGGGGAGGGCGGAAGGCCGGGCCTCGCGAACTGCACCGCCGACGCCTGCCACTTCGACGTCCCGCCCGGCACGTACGACGTGCGGGTCGTGCTCGGCGGAAAGACCGCGTCCGCCACGAGCGTCAGCGGCGAGACCCGCCGTGCCTTGCTGCCGGAGACGGCCGCACCGGCGGGCGAGCGCGTCACCCGCACCTTCACCGTGAACGTCCGCACCCCCGAGGGCGAGCCCACCGGACCTGACGGAACCCCCGGCCTCGACCTGAGGATCGGCGGCTCCGCCCCCGCCCTCGCCGGCATCAAGGTCACCCCGGCCCGGCACACGCGCCAGATCTTCCTGGTCGGCGACTCCACCGTCTGCGATCAGCCCGGCGACCCGTACTCCGGCTGGGGCCAGCAGTTGCCCCAATACCTCCGCAAGGGCGTGTCCGTCGCCAACTACGCCGATTCCGGCGAGAGTACGGTCACGTTTCTGGGGAACCCGCGGTTGTGGGCCACCGTACGGCCCCTGATCCGCCCCGGCGACCTGGTCCTCGTCCAGCTCGCCCACAACGACAAGACCACGGACGAGGCCACCTACCGGGCCAACCTGGAGACCCTGGTGGCGGGAGTCCGGGAGCGGGGCGGACAGCCGGTCCTTGTCACTCCCATCGTGCGGCGCTGGTTCAACCCCGACGGCACGCTGAACAACGGAACCGCGCTCCTGGTCAACGGCCTGGGCGTCGACCACCCGGCGGTCACACGCTCCGTCGCGGCCGAGCGGGACGTCCCGCTGATCGACCTCACGGCGAAGACGAAGGCACTCGTCGAGTCCCTGGGCGTGGAGGGTTCCAAGGCCCTGTACCTCACCAACGAGGCGCGGGACAACACGCACACCTCCGTGCGCGGTGCCACGGCCTACGCGGGCCTGGTCCGCGACGAACTCGTCACCCAGCATCTGGTGCCGAAGGGCAAGGTGCGGGTGGGATGAACCCCTGGGGCGCCCCGACCGGAACCGGGGCGCTCCAGGTCCAACCGTTTCCGACCTGTCCCGGCACGAAAGAGACGCGATGCAGCTGCCGCCCGCCGACCGCACGACCTCCGCGTACACCGGCTACACCCGCGCCCACTGGGAGGCGGCGGCCGACGCCCTGCTCACCGCCGTCGAGCCGTACGCGACCGAAGACCGCGCCCTCTACTACCTGCCCGGTGACCGGACCAGCTGGTCGGGCCGCCTCTCCGACGGACTGGAGGGCTACGCCCGCACCCTGCTGCTGGCCGCCTTCCGCCGCGACGAGAAGGCCCTGGAGCGCTACGCCGACGGCCTGGCCGCCGGAGTCTCGGGTGTCTGGCCCCGCATCGAGGACCGCAGCCAGCCCCTGGTGGAGGCCGCGTCGATCGCATTCGCCCTGCGCCTGACGCGGGACCTCTTGTGGGACCGGCTGGACGACGGCGTACGGCAGCGGACGGCGGCCTGGCTCGGCGACGCGCTCACCGCCGAGGCCTGGCCCTGCAACTGGGAGCTGTTCCCGGTCATGGTGGGAGGCTTCCTGGCCGAGATCGGCCACGAGCCGGACGCGTCCCGCGCGGCGATCGAGCGCGGCCTGGAGCGCATCGAGCAGTGGTACGTGGGCGACGGCTGGTACACCGACGGCGACGGCCGCAAGTTCGACTACTACAACGGCTGGGCCATGCACCTCTACCCGGTGCTGCACGCCTGGCTGGAGCGGGACGAGCGCCTGCTGGAGCTGTACGGGGCGCGCCTCGAACGTCATCTCTCCGACTACGCCCGCCTGTTCGGCGGCGACGGCGCTCCCATGCACCAGGGCCGGTCCCTGACATACCGCTTCGCGACGACGGCACCGCTGTGGCTGGGCGCACTGACCGGCCGTACGCCTCTGCCGCCGGGGGAGACCCGGCGCCTGGCCTCGGGAGCACTGCGCTACTTCCTCGACCGGGGTGCGGTGGACGACCGGGGCCTGCTCTCCCTGGGCTGGCACGGCCCCGACGAGTCGGTCCTCCAGGGCTACTCGGGCCCGGCCTCCCCGTACTGGGCGAGCAAGGGCTTCCTCGGCCTGCTCCTGCCGCCCGGCCACGAGGTGTGGACGGCGGCGGAGGAACCCGCCCCGGC
Organism: Streptomyces azureus; assembly: GCF_001270025.1. Classification (NCBI taxonomy): domain Bacteria; kingdom Bacillati; phylum Actinomycetota; class Actinomycetes; order Kitasatosporales; family Streptomycetaceae; genus Streptomyces; species Streptomyces azureus. The sequence goes on from NZ_DF968291.1 coordinate 27,046, forward strand.
CGAGCGCGCGGACGCCGTCACCCCCGTCGGCCCTCCCAACTGGCTGCTCCAGTCCACCCGTTCCGACGGTGTGGTCCGCCTCCACAACCACGGCAGCGAGGACGTCCGCTACGACCCGTACTACACGCGCCTGGCCTACTCGACCGTCACGGCCCCGTCCCCCTCCTACGACAACAGCGTGCTCGTCGGCGACGACCCGAGCCGCACCGGCATCGAACCGCTGGGCGTCGGCGAGGGCTGGGCGGCCTCGCGGCACACGGCGGGCGGAGGAGCCCGGGTGACGAGTGTGGTGCTGGCGCACGGGGCGGCGGAGGTACGGGCGCATCTGGTGACGGACGCCGAGCCCGGGACGCCCGTACGGGTCACCGGCTGGCCGGCGGAGGAGGGCCTGCGGGCCGAACTCCTGCCCGCGGCCGGCCTCGACGACGCCCTCACCGGCGTCACCGGCGACGGCGCCACGCTGTTCGTCGCCCTGGCCCGGCTGACGGGCGAGCCGGACCCGGTCCCGCTGACGGAACTGGTCTCCGTGCGGGTGGACGAGCCGGGGTCGGTCGAGGTCCGCTGGAGCGACGGGGACGGGGCGCGGGTCCTGCTGGACGGTTCGGGAGTGGAGGTGGCGCCGCTCACGGCCTGAGGCGGGTGGGGCGCCGAGGCGGCCTCACGTCGGCCGCACTTCGGTCCGGACCGAAGCGATCCGCGCCTAGCGTGGCCCCATGACCGCTCACCCGAAGCAGACACGGTACGACGGGGCGGACACCGCCTTCGCGGACCTTCACCACGCCGACGAGCCGCTCCTGCTGCCCAACGCCTGGGACTGCGCGTCCGCCCGGGCCCTCGCGGGGCAGGGGTACCGGGCGGTCGCGACGACGAGCCTGGGCGTCGCCGCGGCCGCGGGGCTGCCCGACGGCGAGGCGGCGACCCGGGAGGAGACGCTCCGGCTGGCCTTCGCGCTCGGCTCGGAGCCGTTCCTGGTGTCGGTCGACGCCGAGGGCGGCTTCAGCGAGGACCCGGACGAGGTGGCCCAGTTCGCGCGCGAGCTGTACGCCGTGGGAGTGGCCGGCATCAACCTGGAGGACGGACTCGGGCCCGCCGACCGGCACGCGGCGAAGATCGCCGCGGTCAAGGAGGCCGTCCCCGGCCTCTTCGTCAACGCCCGCACCGACACGCACTGGCTCGGCGACGGCGACGTCACCGACACGTTCGCACGGCTCGACGCCTACCAACAGGCGGGCGCGGACGGCCTGTTCGTCCCCGGCCTCACCGACCTGCGGCAGATCGCCACCTTGGTGCGCCGCGTCCACGCCCCCCTCAACGTCCTCTACTCACCGGACGGCCCCTCCGTCCTCCACCTCGCCGAGGCCGGCGTACGCCGGATCAGCCTCGGCTCGCTGCTGTACCGGCGGGCGCTGGGCGCGGCCCTGGAGGCGGCGGCGGAGATCCGGGCCGGCCGGACGCCGACGGGGCCGACTCCGTCGTACGAGGACGTGGCTCGTCAGGTCGCTCCGTAGGCTTCCGCAGGCGGTTCCGTCAGGTGTTGAGCGCGGCGACCAGCAGCGACACGGCAGCGAGGTCCGGCAGGCCGCGCAGGCAGGTGACGACCTGGTCGCCCGCGAACTCGCGCTGCGCGGCGGTCACGGCGGGATCGACGGCCGTCTCCGCCTGCACATGGATGTAGTTCAGGTCCGTGGCGAAGAGCATCGAGAACGACTGCGGGCCCGTGACCACGGCCCGGCCTCCGGCATCCCGGTAGGCCCGGACCAGACGCCGGGCGGACGCGATGTCCACCTCGTTGCGGCCCGACCACACGTACACGGCCCGCGCGAGCTCCCGTTCCGCCGAGATCGGCCCGGCGTTGTCCCAGTCGAGGAGGACCGGCCCGTGCGGGCCGACCAGGACGTTCTGGGGCTGGAGGTCGAGGTGCGAGGTCACGAGACCGCCGGGGGCCGACGGTGTCACCCAGTGCGCCAGCCGGGGCGCGGACGTGGCGACGAACCGGCCCAGCTCGTCCGCCCACGGCAGGCCGGCGTCCCGCACCTTCTCGAGGACGTCCTCCCAGTCGGCCTCGTCAGGACACCGCTCGTACCAGTCGCCCGGCGTCTCGACGGCGCCCTCACCGGCCTGGTGCAGCAGCGCCATGGTCCGGCCGAACCAGTCCAGGACGTCCGGGTCGGACGCGTCCGCCCGGGTGCCGTCGACCCAGTCGTACAGCTTCACCCAGGACCCGGCCGGGGCGCCGAGGCGGGAGACGTGCGCGCCCTGGCGGTCGGGGTGGAGACGGGGCGAGGCGATGCCCAGGTCCGCAGCGGAGTCCCGGAGCGCGGCCTCGCGGCGCACCTGTGCCTCGTCGCAGCCGAAGAGGAGCTCCTTCACGGCCCACGAGGACCCGTTTCCGGTGAGCTTCCAGATCTGGCCCAGTGCGCCCCGGGTGACCGGTGTCATGGTCCAGGGCCCGGCGCCGAGGGCGTAGGTCCGCGCTATGGAGTCGGCTGTGTCACGCATCGGTCGTCCTCTGTCCGTGGGGCCAGTTCCGAAGCAGTACGTGCAGGGCGTCGATCGCCCTGTCCCAGGACGCCTGTACGTCACGGGGCGCGCCGAAGGCACCGGTGGACTCCAGGGCGCAGTAGCCGTGGAAGGTGCTGCGCAGCAGGCGCACGGCGTCGGTGAGGTCGGGTTCCTCCAGGCCGTAGGCGCGGAGCATGCCGTAGGTGATGTCGGCCGTGCGGCGCATCGCCGGAGAGTCCGCGACCAGGTCCTGGTCGATCGGGATCTGTGTCGCCGCGTACCGGCCGGGGTGCTCCAGGGCGTAGGCCCGGTAGGCGCCGGCGTAGGCCCCGAGCGTGTCCCGGCCGGCCTCCCGCCCTTCGACCGCCGCGGCGATCCGGTCGATCATCTCGCCGCCCGCGAGGAGGGCCATCCGCGTGCGCAGGTCCTTGAGGTTCCGCACGTGGGTGTAAAGACTCGCGTCCTTCACCCTGAAGCGGCGGGCCAGGGCGGAGAGGGTGACGTGATCCAAGCCGGCCTCGTCGGCGAGATCGGCCGCGGCGGCGACGAGGCGGTCGGGGGTGAGGCCGGCTCTGGGCATGAGGGAAGAGCGTAGTACGAGCTCAGCGGATCGGCGCGTAAATCACCCCCAGCTTGTCGATCTCTCCGCCCGCGCGGCCCGTGAAGCCCACGATCTGCCAGCCGGACGGGGCCGTGAAGGTCTTCGCGGCGGACGTGGCCGTGCCGGCGGACAAGGTGCGGTTCCTGTCCGTCGTGAAGGACGCCGAGAAGATCCGGGTACGGCCGTCCTTCTGGCCCTGGGTCAGCTTCACCGAGGTCAGGTGCTCGCCCGAGGCCAGCGTCAGCGAGGTCGCCGTGCCGCCCGTGCCGCCGTGGGTCAGGGCCGTCCCGCCGTCGTGGGTCAGGGACACCGCGTCCAGGCGGGTGCCGCCGCGCAGGGTGAGGGCGCGGGGAGCGGGGTTCGCCGGCAGGTCGTCCGCGTCGTTGAAGGCCGTGCCGTGCGGGCCGCCGAAGAAGTCGCTCGCCCGCAGGGACGAGTTGAGCGTGTAGGAGAAGTCGACCGCGTGCGGGAAGTGGTCGGAGAGGTGCTTGCCGTCCGAGCGGAGGAAGGCTTTCCAGTCGTTGGCGTAGCGGGTCGCGGTGAGCGTCAGCAGCTTGCTGCCCCGGTAGAGGACCTTGTCCACGACCTCGCAGTCGTTCGTCGGCACCGCTTCGTCACAGACCAGCGCGTCGCTGCCCTGGGCGGGTGGCGTACCGCCCTTCACCAGCTTCACCCACGCGTCCGTCAGGCCGTTCTCGGACAGCAGCGTGCGGATGTTGTCGCCGGTGCGGGTGTACCGCGTGTTCGTGTCCCCCATGACGATCACCGCGTTGCCCGCCGAGTTGGCTTGGACGAAGTCGGAGAGCTGCTCGACGTTGGCCCGGCGTGCGGCCAGCGCGTCGTCGGTCGAGTCGGCGTTGGTGTGGACGTTGTACACGTCGACGAAGACGCCCTCCGCGAGCCTCACCCGGGCCAGCGAAAACCCCTTGGGCGTCAGGCAGTTGGTGCCGGTGCAGGCGTTCCACTTCACCCGCTGGAAGTCCTCGAAGGAGTGGTCCGAGAGGGTGTTGAGCCCGTCACCGAAGGCCGCGCCACCACTGGTCGCCGTGCGGTAGGGGTGCTTGTCGTTGGCGTACAGCGAGGCGTGGTAGTTGAAGTCCTCCTGCACATTCACGATGTCGTACGGCCCGAGCCGCTGCCCGATCAGCGGGGTGTTGGTCTCGGGGTCGCTGTCGCCGAGCCCGAGGGGGAGGCCCGCGATGTTGTACGTCAGCACGTTGAAGGAGCCGGATTCCGCGGCGGCGGCGGGCGTCGCGGAGGTCGCGGTCAGTCCGGTGAGGGTCAGGGCGGCAGCGGCGAGGGCGCCGAGGAGTCGTCTCATGGTGGGGGTGTCTCCGGTCGGGGAGGCAGAGCGGGACATGAACGATGCTCAGGTTCGATGCCAACTCGGGCGAGGCGCAAGGGACAAGGGGGAAACAGTGGGAGATGAAACGGCAGACCGGGGCTACGACCACGCCCACGGCCGCAGCTTCTCCGGGTTGCGGACCACCCAGACCCGGGTGACGCGCCCGTCGGAGACGTCGAACGAGGCCACGGTCATGACGACGCCGGCACGCTGGGCCACCAGACCCGGCACACCGTTGACCGACCGCTCCAGGAGTTCGAGTCCTGGAGCCTTGTCGGCAGTGGCGACCATGTACGGGGCGATGCGCGCGCCGCCCTCGAGCGGGCGCAGGACCGCGCCGGCCATGAAGAGGGTGCGCTGGGTGTGCGGGTCGCCGTCGGCGAGCAGGCGGCGCAGCACGGGCAGGAGCCGGTCGGCGTCCCACCGCCGGTCGCCCAGCGGGCTCCGCTCCAGCTCCCACTGGAGGTACTTGTTGTAGGGCCGGACGCGGCGGTGCAGGGCGAAGAGCACCTCCAGGGCGTAGGGGACGGACTCGGCGGCGTCCAGGTGGCCCATGGCGGGGCGGCCGTCGCGGTAGCTCTTGAGGGAGCGGTAGGTCTGGTTGACGTACGCGTCGAGCCAGCCGTCGACGGCGGCCCGGGCCTCGCCGGCGCCCAGCGTCCGTTTCTCGTCGAGGATCCGGGCGATGGTCCCGTCGAGCCGGTCGAGCAGCACCTCGGCGTGGACGTAGGAGTAGCGCGCGAAGCTGTCCGGGCGGCCGGGCATGCCGCGCGTGCGGAACTCCGCCAGCGGAATGACCACGAGGTCCAGGTGGGCGGAGCGGAACCAGTCCAACTCGGCGATCGGCGAGGCGTGCCGGTCCCTCAGGATCACGTGCAGGTCGTAGTCGGAGTGGACCGTCGGCATGCCCTCGTGGACCCGGGAACCGCTGAGCACCAGCCCGGCGACGCCGGGATCGGCGGCCGCCCGTGCGGTGAAGGCGGCCAGGGTGTCGTCAGGGGTGTCGCCCAAGGTGATGTGCATGGTGATCTCTCCCTGCGGAACGTCAGGGGTACGGGTCGGGTTCGCGTCTGCGGTGTCGGGGACACCGCGGGAGAGATCACCTCACGGTGCGGACACTACTCCGTCCGCACCGCCCACCGGTATCGATTTGCGCGGGCATCGGAATGCGGGCGGGTGCGGCATTCCTCGGTCGCCGCGGGGAGCCGTAAGGTTGCCGGGGCCGGGCGGTGGGGACACGGGGAGGCGGCGGCATGACGCACGGGGCGGCGCGGCGCGAGGACGTCGCCGACGAGGGCTTACCCGGCACCCGTCCCCTGTGGCGGCAGCGCGACTTCGGCATCTTCTGGGCCGCGCAGACCCTCTCCGTGCTCGGCGACTCCTTCGCGCTGATCGCCCTGCCCCTGCTGGTGCTGGAGGCCACGGGTTCGGTCGCGCGGATGGGTCTGCTGACGGCGGCGGGCGGGGCGGCCTCGGTCGTGGCGGCGGTGTTCGCCGGGGCCGTGGTGGACCGGGTGGACCGGCGGCGGCTGCTCATCGCCTGCGACCTCGCGCGCATGGGGCTGTACGGGGTGGTCCCGCTGGTGTGGCTGTTCGGCCCGCAGATCTGGCTGCTGTACGTGGTGCTGCCGATGTGCGAGGCCGTCGGCATGCTGTTCGCGGTCGGCTACGTCACGGTCGTGCGGGGCCTGGTCGGCACCGCCCAACTCACGGAGGCGAACGGACGGTTGAACGCGACGGCCGCCGCCGCGGGCGTCCTCGGGCCGCTGTGCGCGGGAGTGGTCGCCGCCTGGTCAGGCCCGGCCGCGGCGGTCGGAGTGGACGCGGCCAGCTTCGGTGTGTCGGCCGCGTGCCTGTTCTTCGTACGGTTCCGCAAGCGCACACCGGACGAGCGGCCGGGGCAGCACAATTGTGAGCGCACCGGCCTGTGGCAGGACCTGCGCACCGGCGCCGCCTTCCTCTACGGCCACCCCGTGCTGCGCTCGCTCACCGCTCTGCTGTTCGTCTTCAGCTTCCTCACGCTCGGCCTGAACGACCTGGTCATCTACCACCTCAAGCACGATCTCGGCCATGACGACGGCACGGTCGGCACCGTCATGGCGGTCGGCGCGCTCGGCACCATCACCGGTGCTCTGCTCGTGGCCCGGTTCCGTCGCCGCCTCGGCTTCGGCCCGACGTGGACCGGCTCGGTCGCGGTGTGCGGGCTGGCCTTCGCGGGTCTCGGCTGGGCCCGTGACGTGCCGGTCGTCGCGGCCCTGAGCGCCGCCTTCCTCGCCTGCGCCGGCATGGCGGGCACCTGCTCGATGTCGCTGCGCCAGGAGGTCACCCCCGAGCACCTCCTGGGCCGCGTCACGTCCGCCTTCTGGACGCTTCAGTACGCGGCGGCACCGATCGGCGCGGCCGTGCTGACCTGGGCCGCCGAGGAACAGGGCACGACCCCGGTGGCCCTGGCCGCCGGAGCCACCTGCGTCCTGCTCGCCGTGACCGCCCTGTTCACCCCGATCCGCGGATCGGGCCGCGCTCTCACCCGTTGACCCCGCGGATCGGGCCGGAACCTCACCCGTTGATCCCGCTGTAGTGCCGCAGACTCCACCGCCACAGCAGCCGCGCCCCCAGATACGCCAGCAGCCCGAGCAGCGGTGAGGCCGCCGCCAGCCAGTACGGCACGCCGGTGGTGTGGCCGTGGCCGGTGAGGACCGCCGCCGGGAAGTAGGCGACGAACGCGAGCGGGAGACCGTAGGTCAGGAAACCGCCCACCGCCTTGGGGAGGACGTTCAGCGGGTAGCTGCCGAACGTGCCGAGGAGCTCCTCCAGCCAGCGGCCCCAGTAGTCGGAGGCCGGGAAGCGCAGGGACGCGCTGGCCACGACCGTGAACAGGGCCGCCTCCAGAAGCATGCCGCCGAGCACGGCCGCGACCAGATACGTGATGCGGCCCGCCGTCCAGTCGAGATCGCTGCGGGACAGCGCGCCCACCATCAGACCCGCCGCGACCGTCAGGTCCCCGATGGCGTTGGTGGGGAAGAAGGCCAGCTGCATCTGCCGGTGGACCGGCATCGGGCGCATCAGGTAGATGTCGACCCGGCCTTCCTGGATCTGCCGGCCGGCCCAGTGCATCCGCCCCAGGAACAGCACGAACAGACCGTGCGCCAGCATGCGGGTCGCCGGGATCAGCAGCACGTCCGAGCTGTCCCAGCCGCCCATCCCGGCGAACCGGGACAGCAGCACCGTGGCGAACACGATCACCGACACCTGCCAGATCGCCCCGATCGCGATCATCAGCAGGAACTCGGTGCGGTACTCCATCTGCGCGCGGAAGTTGAGCGCCGTGACGCGCCACACGATCCGCAGAGCCTTCACCGACATCTCAGCCTCCCTGCGAGATCACACGCCGGGCGGCCCGCCGCCACAGCAGCCGGGTGAACAGCGCCAGCACCACGACCCACGCGGCCTGGACGGAGAGCTGGAAGGCCGCGTCGGACAAGGGGATCCGCCCCACGTACAGCGACAGCGGCACGCTCAGCGTCGCCTGGAAGGGCAGGAAGGCGCTCATCGTCACGAACCAGTCCGGGAAGAACCACAGCGGCGCGTACACCCCGGACAGCAGGTTCTGCGCGAACAGCAGGATGAGCATCGCGGCGGTGTTGCGGACCGTCCAGAAGCACAACTGGTCGAGCACCAGCATGACGTAGTACAGGACCCACTGGCCCAGCAGCATGCTGAGCACGAACACCCCGGCCACCGGGGCCGAGCGGGGCGGCTCTATGACCCCCGCCGCCAGGCAGATGACGTACCCCGTCAGCGCCCACGCGAGCCCGTACAGCTGCTCGCCGGCGGCCCGCAGGGCGTAGTAGCGCTGCGGCGGCAGCGGACGCAGGTACCAGTAGACGATGGTGCCGAAGTGCATGTGCTGGAGGACCGTGTCCCGGCCCGCGTACTGGTCCAGCTCCCGCAGCCGGGACGCCAGGACGGCCAGTACGGCGTAGGTCACCGCCTGGTCGCGGCTCAGGCCGGCGGTCGTGCCGGTCTGCGCGTACAGGCCGCGCCACAGCGACCAGACCAGCACCACCTGAACGGCCAGCCGGAGCGCTACGGCGGTCATCCGGGGCGGGGCGTTCAGCTCGCCGAGCGGGGTGACGCGCGCGGCGCGCCAGGCGTGCAGCGCGGCCACGTCAGACCTCCCCGTCGTGCACGTACGCGGCCCGCATCACGTCTTCCAGGTCCGCCTCGTCCAGGGCGATGTCCGTCACCTCGAACCGCTCGACCACGGCCTTCAGCGCCTGGTGGACGGTGGGCGCGTCCGTCCCGTCGGGGCCGAAGACGACCTGCGCGCCGCCCCGCCGCAGCAGCGTGATGCCGGGCGGTGGTACGACCTCGGCGTGCGGGTCGGCGAGCGTGGCCCGCACCTGCCAGGTCGAGCCGAACTTCCGGCGGATCTCGTCGAGGGTGCCGTCCAGGACCAGCCGGCCGTGGTTGACCAGCACCACCCGCTCGGCGAGCCGCTCGACCTCCGTCATGTCGTGCGTGGTCAGCAGCACCGTACGGCCGCGCTGTTCGACCTGGTGGCGCAGGAACTCCCGCACCTGCTCCTTGACCACCACGTCCATGCCGATCGTCGGCTCGTCCAGGAACACCACCGGCGGGTCGTGCAGCAGGGCGGCGGCCAGATCGCTGCGCACCCGCTGGCCGAGGGAGAGATGACGGACCCGGGTGTCCCAGAACGACGACAGGTCCAGGATGTCGTCGAACTCCTTGAGCCGGGCGGCGTGTTCGGCCTTCGACACCTCGTAGATGTCCCGCAGGATCGCGAACGACTCGCGCACCGGCAGGTCCCACCACAGCTGCGTGCGCTGCCCGAACACGGCGCCGACGTTGCGGGCGTTGCGCTCCCGCTCCCGGTACGGCACCACGCCCGCGACCCGGGCCTCGCCGGACGTGGGCGTGAGGATGCCGGTCAGCATCTTGATGGTGGTGGACTTGCCGGCGCCGTTCGGGCCGAGCAGGGCGAGGAGTTCGCCCGGGGCCACGTCGAAGGTGATGTCGGAGACGGCGTGCTTGGCCACCCGCTCGGGATTGACCAGTGATCGGACGGCGCCCAGGAAACCGGGGCGGCGGACGGTGGTGTGGAAGGTGCGGGACAGTCCGCGGACCTCGATGGAGACATTCAACCGACTCACCAACTTCCTTGCGGTGAACGCAGTCGCGGCCGGTCGGCTTCGAGGGCCGACCGGCCGCGGATGACGTCCCGACCCTGTCGGAATGTCGATCAATGGGTCAATCGATTAATCGATTTCTTACATCGATTTCTTACCTGGTGGTCGAGAACACGAACGCGAACTCCGCCGGCTCGGCCTTCAGGAAGTACTGCGGCAGCGGACCCGGACCGCAGGACTGCGAGCCGATGCCGTGCTGCCCGTGGTCGAGGTTGACCCACACCGTGTCGCCGGGTGTGAGGTCGGTGCGGTGCCGGGCCGCGTCCAGCTGCTCGGTGGTCCAGCGCCGCGCGGTGAACCAGAACTCCGGGTCGCCCTCGATCCGCAGACCGCCGAGCTCCACCCAGCGGACGTCGGCGCGGGCGCCGTTCTCCTGCGGGCGGAGGTACGGCGTCTGGAGACGGTCCACCGTCGACTGCCAGCGGCCCACCATGGACGCCGTCCGGGTGTCCGGGTACGCCTCGCCCGGGCCGCCGCCGAACCACTCCACCCCGTCGGCCTCCGGCAGCCCGAAGCGGACGCCGAGCCGGGGCAGCGGCACGGTCCAGTCGCCCTCCGGCGTCACGGACACGGTGAGCTTCAGCCGCTCGCCGTCGGACGTCCAGCGGTACACCGTGTCCAGGCCCACCTCGCGGGCGGCGGGCGCCACCCGGGTGCGGACCGTCAGCGCGTCGTCGCCCGCCTCGACCGCAACCAGGCGGTGCCGCATGCGGTGCAGTCCGAGCGTGCGCCACAGCATCCCGTAGCGGGTGTCGGTCTGCCATTCGGCGCCGTCGTCGTTGTCGGTCGGCGCCCGCCACACGTCCAGCCGCGGGGCGCTCACCTCGACGTCGCCGATCGACAGCAGCGCACCGGTGCGGGCGTCGAACGCGGCCGGGCCGAGGGTGAACCGGTCCCCGTCGCGCACGGGACGGTCGGTCGCCGGGAAGGACGGCAGCGGCCGTGCCCCCGCGGCGAACTGCCCCCAGGCCACGACGTGGTCCTTCGCGGCCCACAGCGTGTCGTCCGCGAGCAGCGCCCGCACGGTCCACTGGCGTTCGCCGCCCCGGCCGTCCACGGGCGGCTCCGGCAGCTTCACCTCGGCGCTCTCGCCCGGCGCGAGCGCCGGCACCGACAGCGAACCCGACTCGACCGTCTCGCCGTCCACCTGGCACGACCACTCGAAGGCCAGCGCGGACAGGTCGGCGAAGTCCTGCTTGTTGGTGATCCGCACGATGCCGTTCGCGCCGTCGCCCTCGATGTGGACCGGCTCGATGACCTTCTTGTACTCGACGAGGCCCGGGGACGGTGTCCGGTCCGGGAAGACCAGTCCGTCGCAGACGAAGTTGCCGTCGTGCAGCTCCTCCCCGAAGTCACCGCCGTAGGCGTAGCCCAGCTCGGGGTGCTTGACGCCGTGGTCGATCCACTCCCAGATGAACCCGCCCTGGAGCCGCTCGTACTTCTCGAACAGCTCCTGGTAGTCGGCGAGCCCGCCCGGGCCGTTGCCCATGGCGTGGCCGTACTCGCACTGGATGAAGGGGAGCTCACGGCGCTTGTGCGTACCGCCGTCGAGCCGCTGCCCGATCTTGTCGACCTCGTCGTGGAAGGCGTACATCCGCGAGTACACGTCCGTGTCGCGGCAGTTCCAGTCGCCCTCGTAGTGCACCAGCCGGTCGGGGTCGCGGTCGTGGATCCACTCGGCCATGGCGGTGAGTCCGCGCCCGGTACCGGCCTCGTTGCCCAGAGACCAGAAGACGATCGACGGGTGGTTCTTGTCCCGCTCGACCATGCGCGCCGCACGGTCCAGCAGGGCCGGGGTCCAGCGGTCGTCGTCGACCGGGTTGTCCCGCCAGTCCTGCTCGGTGAAGCCGTGGGTCTCCAGGTCGCACTCGTCGATGACCCACAGGCCGTACTCGTCGCACAGGTCGAGGAAGGCCGGGTGCGGCGGGTAGTGCGAGGTGCGCACGGCGTTGAGGTTGTGCCGCTTCATCAGCAGGACGTCCTCGCGCATGGTCTCCAGGTCGAGGGCGCGGCCCTGCTCGGGGTGCCACTCGTGCCGGTTGACGCCCTTGAAGAGGACGGCCCTGCCGTTGACCTTGATCAGCCCGTCCTCGAGGACGACCGTGCGGAAGCCGATCCGCAGCGGCACCCGCTCGCCCTCGGTGGCCAGCACACCGTCGTAGAGCCTCGGCGTCTCCGCGGTCCACGGCTCCACGGCCACCGTCACCGACTCGCCGGTGGCGACGTCGATGTCCAGGGCCGGGACGGTCACCCGCCCGTCGACGTCGGAGTCGACGCGCAGGGTGCCCTCGCCGGTGGTGTGGTCGTAGGAGGCGTGCACGAAGAAGTCGCCCACACTGCCCGCCGGGCGGTGCAGCAGCGTCACGTCACGGAAGATGCCCGGCAGCCACCACTGGTCCTGGTCCTCCAGGTACGACCCGGCCGACCACTGGTGCACGCGCACGGCCAGCACGTTTTCGCCCGGCTTCAGCAGGTGCCCGACCGCGAACTCGTGCGGCAGCCGGGAGCCCTTGAACTCGCCGAGTTCCGTGCCGTTCAGCCACACCCGGGCGCAGGACTCGACACCGTCGAACCGCAGCACCGCCCCGCCGTCCGACGGCCAGTCGGACGGCAGGTCGAAGGCGCGCAGGTGGTCACCGGTCGGGTTCTCCGTCGGGACGTGCGGCGGGTCCACCGGGAAGGGGTAGAGGTGGTTGGTGTAGATCGGGGACCCGAACGCCCCGTCGCCCTGGAGGACCCAGTGCCCGGGGACCGTGACCTCGGCCCAGCCCCCGGCCTCGTAGCCCTCCTCGGCGAACGAGTCGTCCTCGGCGTCGATCGTCGCGGACAGCCGGAAGCGCCAGCTGCCGTTCAGGGACAGGGACCGAGCGTCCGAGGACGCGTACCAGGCGCGGGGCGGCAGGGCCCCGCTGCCCGGGGAGACGTCCTCGACGTACTCAGCTGGGGGTCCCCCCTGCTCGAGCGGAGCCGAGAGCTTGGGGGAGGTGCGGAAAGACATCGGTCTCCTAGCTCAGCCCTTGATGCCGGTCTGGGCGATCCCCTGCACCAGCCAGCGCTGGAGGAAGAGGAAGACGAACACCAGGGGCAGGATGGAAATGGCCGTGGCCATGAAGATCAGGTGGTAGTTGACGGTCTGGTTGGTCATATACGACGACAAAGCCACCTGGACTGTCCAGGCACTCGGATCCTGTCCGATGACCAGGGGCCACAGGAAGGAGTTCCAGCCGTTGATGAAGGTGATCGTGGCCATCGCCGCGAAGAAGTTCAGCGAGTTGGGTACGACGATCCGCCAGTACGCGCCCCAGTAGCCGAGCCCGTCCACGCGTGCCGCCTCCTCCAGCTCCTTCGGGAACCCGAGGAAGTACTGCCGGAACAGGAAGCAGGTGAAACCACTGAACAGGCCCGGGATGATGAGACCCCGGTAACTGTCCACCCAGCCGAGGGACGAGACCAGCACGAAGCTCGGCACGAAGGTGACCGCCGTGGGGACCATCAGGGTGGCCAGGACGGCGTAGAACACCTTGTTGGCGTGCTTGTACGGGATGCGGGCCAGACCGTATCCGGCCATCGAGCAGATCAGCAGGATGCCCGCGGTGTGCAGGACGGCGACGACCACCGAGTTCCACAGGGACCGGGCGAAGTCGACCGTGACGTCGTTGAACGGCTCGGCGAAGTTGCCCCACTGGATGGCGGTGGGGAACCACTTCCAGTCCTCCCCGGTGATCTCCGGGTCCGTCATCAGTGCGTTGCGGACGATGAGGTAGAAGGGGATCAGGAAGAGGACGGCCGCGATGCCGGTCGCGATGTACAGGCCGGTACTGCTCATGACGCCGCCGCCGCGCTTGGCCTTGGCCGGCTTCGTGACCTTCCCGAGGTCGGGTGCTGTGGTGGTCACTTGGACTCCTCACCCCTTCCGAAGCCCATGATCTTGCCCTGGAACAGCGTGACGACGCAGATGAGCAGGGTCAGGACGACCGCGCCCGCGCTGCCCGCGCCGTAGTTCTGGTTCTCGCCGAGGGCCATCTTGTACAGCTCGACCAGCGGCGGCTGGCCCCAGGTGGCCTTGGGCAGCAGGTTCCAGAACTCGTCGAAGGCCTGGTAGGCGGCGATCAGCAGGAGCAGGATCACCGCGGTGGACGTGGCCCGCAGTTGGGGCAGCGTGATGTGCCGGAAGGTCTGCCAGCCCGGCTTGGCGCCGTCGATGGCGGCGGCCTCGTACAGCTCCTGCGGGATGTTCTGCAGCGCCGCGAGGAAGAGGATCATGAAGAAGCCCGACTGGAGCCACAGGCGGACGGTCACGATGACCAGCCAGTACCAGGGCGGGTCGGGGTTGGCCAGCCAGGCGATGTTCTCGACGCCGAACCAGCCGAGGAAGGTGTTGGCCATGCCGAAGCGGACGCCGTTGAAGATGGACATCTTCCAGATCAGCGAGGCCGCCACGTAGCTGACCGCGGTCGGCAGGAAGAACACCGACCGGAAGAACGCCCGCATGAACCGCAGCCGGTTCACCAGCAGGGCGAGTCCCAGCGACATGGCCCAGGTGGCCGGCACGATGAACGCGGCGAACACGGTGAACGTGACGAGCGAGCTACGGAAGTCCGCGTCCGTCAGGACCTGCTTGTAGTTGTCGAAGCCGACGAACTCGCTCGGCGTGACGGTGAAGCGTGCCTCGAAGAAGCTGAGCCAGACGCTCCAGCCGATGGGCACGAAGACGAAGATCACCAGGCCGATCAGGAACGGGCCGGTGAAGAGCCAGAAGTTGAAGGTGCTGTTCGCCCGCAGGCCCCGCCGCGGCCGGGTCCGGGAGACCTTGGCCGGGGCGGGCTGGGCGACCCCGCGCGTGGTGGTGGTCGACATGTCGAGATCCGTCCGGTGGTCTATCCGAAGAGCTTCTTGAGCTCGGCGTCGACCTTCTTCTCACAGGCGTCGAGTGCGGCCTTCGGGTCGCCGTTCTTGCGGACTGTGTTGGCGATCACGTCCCAGAAGGCGGCGATCATGGCCTGCGTCCAGCCGATGTTGTCGAAGTGGCCGAACTCGTTGAAGAGCTTCACGCCCTCGGCCGGCAGGCCGGACTTCAGCTTGTCCGCGGACTGGGCCAGGGAGGTGCGCGGCGGGATGTGGAAACCGTAGGAGGTGGCGAAGTCCTCCTGGTACTGCTTCTGGTCGATCCACAGCCACTTCACGTATTCCTTGGCCGCCTCGACGTTCTTGCTCTTGGCGTTGACGAACATCGACCAGCCGCCGTTGTAGACGGACTGCTTGCCGGCCGAGCCGACCTTCGGGAACGGGAAGATGCCGATGTCGTCGCCGAGCGCCTTCTGCATGGCGGGCATGGCCCACATGCCGCACCACTGGATCGCGGTGAGGCCCTGGATGAAGGCCGACGGGTCCCACGAGTCGGCGGGGGCGTCGAGGAGCAGGTTGCCGCTGGTGAACAGACCGCGCAGCTGCTTGAGGCCCTCGGCGACGGCGTCGGTGTTGAAGGCGGGCTTGTTGTCCGCGGTGAGCGTGTCGGCACCGGCCGACCAGATCAGCGGGCGGTCGATGTTGGTCAGGTCGTTGCCGAGGAAGATGCCCTTGACCTTGCTCGTGGTCAGCTTGTCGGCAGCCTCGATCAGCTCCTCCAGCGTGGTCGGAACTTCGACCCCCGCCTTCTCGAACATCGAGGGCCGGTAGAAGAGGAACTGCGGGTCGTCGATCATCCGGACGCCGTATATCTTGCCGTCGACCGTGTGCGACTTGATGTCGGCCTGGTTGAAGTCGTTCTTGACCGGCTCGATGATGTCGGTCAGGTCCGCCACCTGGCCGCTCTTGACCATCTGGATCTGCGGGTGGAACTCGAAGACGTCCGGCGCGTTCTTGGTGAGCAGCGCGGCGAAGAGCTTCTGCTCGAAGTTGTTGCCGGTGATCCACTGCGTGGTCACGTTGGCGCCCTTGTAGGCCTTCGCGTAGCGCTTGACGGCCTGCTCGACGCCGGCCTCGCCGTACGCGTGGAAGTACTGGACGAGGCCCTCACCCGACCCGGACCCGCCGCCCCGTCCCGTGTTGCTGCCGCACGCGGCAAGTCCGCCGGCGGCGGCCAGACCCATCGCGGCCCGCAGTACGTTCCGGCGGTCCCAGTTCATGTTGCTCGATGCCGACATGCTGACGTCCTTGTCTCGAGTGCGGCTGCGGCTCTTCGGCTCACTGCCTGATGGCTCACGAGCTGGCGGCTCGCGCCAGATGGCTCAAAGAGAGGTGCGGTGCGGGACGCTAGAGCTTCGGCTAAGGCTTCGGCAAGGGGTTGGACGAAGTCTGTTCGAAGCGTTGTGTCCGGTTCGCGATTTCGAACACGCAGGGTGGCGGAGGAGTTGCTTCCGCCGCTACGAGGGTGAAGCGGTGGTGCGGCTCCGCGCGGGGGTGGTGCTTCTGGCGAGGGTGGTGCGTTTGCCGTTCCTCTGCCCGGCGGTCTGGAGCGCCCCTTCGAGCGCGAACGTCGCCGCGCCCAGGCACACCGGGTCGGTGGGGATCGGGGAGAGGACGATCTCGGTGGCGGCCAGCGGTCGCGGCAGCGCGTGCCGGGCGACGGCCTCACGCACCTCGTGCAGCAGCGGTTCGCCCAGGGTGCGGGCGACCCAGCTGCTCAGCACGACGATCTCGGGGTTGAACAGGTTCACCAGATCGGCGACGCCGGCTCCCAGATAACGCGCGGTTTCATGAACGGCCCGGCGCGCCACCGGGTCGTCCGCCGCGAGCCCGCGGGCCAGGGCGTCGATGGTCGCCGTCTGGTCGTCCGGGTGCAGCAGCGCGCTGTCGGGGCCGATCTCACGCAGGTTCAGCATGATGCCGCGCGCGCCGACGTACGTCTCCACACAGCCGTGATTGCCGCAGCGACACAGGCGTCCGTCCAGGACCATCGTGGTGTGGCCCCACTCCCCGGCGCTGTTGCTCACCCCGCGGTGCAGCCCGCCGCCCAGGACGAGCCCGGCCCCCACCCCGGTCCCGAGGTTGACCACCACGGCGTCCCCCCGCCCGCGCGCGGCCCCGAACCACAGCTCGGCCACCGCGCTGGCACGCAGCGGGTTGTCCAGGTACAGGGGATAGGCGATGTGCTCGGTGAGCAGGTTGAGCAGCGGTACGTCGTGCCAGTCCCAGTTGGGCGCGTACTCCGAGGTGCCGGTGGCGCGGTCCACCTGCCCCGGCACGCTCACCCCGACCCCGAGCACCCGGGCGCCCTCGATGCCGGCCTGGGTGACCACCGAGCCGACCGCGGCGGCCACATGGCCCACCACCTGCTCCGGCAGGCTCTCGCCGGCGCGGACGTCCTCCTCGGCGCGGGCGAGGACGTTCAGTCCCAGGTCGAACAGCTCGACATGGACGTACGTCTCGGCGATATCGACGCCGATCAGCGCGCCCCCCGAGCTGTTGACCGCCACCAGGCCCCGGGGGCGGCCGCCGGCCGAGTCCTCGAAGCCGACCTCCGTGATCATGCGGAGTTCGAGCAGCTCGCCGACGAGTGTGGCGACCGTGGCGAGACTGAGGCCGGTGGCGGCCGCCAGCTCCTGCCGGGAGGTCGGTGACTCGGCGATGATCTGGCGCAGCACCTCGTAGCGGTTCGCGGTGCGGATGTCACGTGATGTGCGCTTCACCGGGGTGCCCATCCCTTCCCAGGCCGGCTCGGGCCGGGTCGACTTCGGCACCGGCGCGGCGCAAGGCTATGGGCTGCCGGGACTTTCGACAAGGGGTTAGGAAAGGGGCTTTATAAAGTGCGCTCCAGGTGAGGGCCGGTGGGGACCGGTGGTGGCTGATCGCAGCCTGATCACCCTGCCTCAGGTGATGTCTCGTTCCCGGGGCACGCCGGCGCCTCGCTCAGGGGGCCGTACTCGCGACGGCCGCCGCGAGTTGCTGCTGCACCGGCTCGGGCAGTGTGCCGCCGTGCACGGTGCCCACCAGGTCCCGGGCCAGATGATGCAGCTTGGTGTTGGTGTTCTGGGAGGTCCTGACCAGTACGCTCCAGGCCCCCTCGGGGCTCAGGCCGAAGGAGGCCATGAGGATGCCGCGGGCCAGGTCGATGGTCGGCCGGGTCTGCATGGCCCGTCGCAGCTGGGTGACTTCCGCGCGGAGGTCCTGGTCCTCGTCGCCCTTGGGCGGGCCGGGCTCGTCGGCGGCCGGGCGTACGGCGTCCTGCTGCGGGCCCCGGGCCGCGAACAGCTCCCGGGTACCGGTCAGATCGAGCAGGCGCTCGACCGCGGGGCCGCAGGAGCGGACAGTGACCGTCTTGCCCTCGTCGAGGGCATGCGTCCGCAGGTCGAGCAGCATGTTGAGCCCGGAGCAGTCGCAGAACCCGACCGCGTCCAGACGCAGGTCGATGCCGTTGCCCGACAAGGTGAGGGTGTCGTGCAGATCCGGCAGCAGCTGCCGGCTGCCCAGGTCGAGTTCGCCCCACACGGTGACGGTCATCCGGTCGCCGTCAGGTACGACGTCCATGGTCGCCATGCATGGCGGGATCGCCGTCACCGAGTGCGCAGTGTCCGGCATGGCCCCGTTCTCCCTTGTCTGTTCGCCGTGCCTCCGCCTTCCAGCGTTGCCCCTCTACCCCACACCCGTCAATCAATACACGAAACGCAGTACGTGTTTTTGAATGCGTGTACGCCTGGTCGGTAGACTTGGAGCATGGATGGAGTGCCCGAGCCACACACCGGATGGACGTTCCTCACCAACCATGCCCGGGTGCTGGCAGCCATCGCCGACAACCACAGTGCGCGTATCCGGGACATCGCGGCTCACTGCCGGCTCACCGAACGCGCCGTCCAGAAGATCATCGCCGACCTGGAGCGGGACGGTTATCTCTCCCACACACGGGAGGGCCGCACCAACACGTACCGGATCGACCCCGGCAAGGTGCTGCGGCACCCAGCCGAGGCCGGTCTGACCGTGGCGGCGCTGCTCTCCCTGCTCATCAAGGACGAGGCCGACCGCGCCACGACCCCCAGCGGCCCCGGCCGGCCGCACGCCACGACCTGACGCTTCGGCCGTCCACCACCGGACGGCCGGGCCCCTCCTGCTACGCGTCCGTCAGCACGTTCCGCACGAAGGCGTTGGCGAACGTCCCCTGCGGGTCCAGCTCCCGCGTCAGCGCCCGGAAATCGCCGAGCCGCGGATACAGCACGCGCAGGGCGGACGCGGGCACGGTGAACACCTTCCCCCAGTGCGGCCGCGCTCCGAACGGGGCCAGCGCCTCCTCGACCCGCCGCACCACCGGCAGCACCGCCGGTGTGTCCGCGACCCAGGTGAAGTGCGCCGCAACGGTGTCCCGGCCGTAGGAGGGGCTCAGCCACTGGTCGTCGCCGGCGACCGTGCGCACCTCGCAGGTCTGGAGCACCGGGGCGATGGTCTCCCGGAGCGCGTCGAGCGCGTGCAGCATCTCCACGGCGTGCCCGCGCGGCAGCAGGTACTCCGACTGCAACTCCGCCCCGCTGCTCGGGACGAACTCCGCCCGGAAGTGCGGCAGCCGCTCGTGCCACGGCCCCGGCACGCCGAACTGTTCGGTGCAGTTGACCGCGGGCATGCCCGGCACGGGATGCATCTTCTCGGTGGCGGGAGCGGCCCAGGGGAAGGCGGGCAGCGGCTGGTCGGAGCGCCGCTTGAGCCACACCTGCCGGAAGCCCGGCGCACCCCAGTCGGTGAACAGGCTGACGCTGTACCCCGTCGCCATCACGGTCTCGAACGTGCCGGAGTCCAGCCCCTGGAAGGGCAGTTCGGTGAACACGTGCTGCTCCACCTCGTACGCCGGCTCCAGGTCGAGGGTGAGCGCGGTGACGACGCCCAGTGCCCCGAGCGAGGTGACGGCTCCGCCGAACCGCTCCTCGTCCCGGCCTATGGTCACCGTCGAGCCGTCCGCCGTGACCAGCTCCACCTCGCGCACGACCGCCGACAGCGGGCCGTTGAGCACGCCCGAGCCGTGGGTGCCGGTCGCGACCGACCCGGCCACCGAGATGTGCGGCAGCGACGCCATGTTGGGTAGGGCCAGGCCCTCGCCGTGCACCCGGCGGGCCAGCTCCGCGTAGCGCACGCCGCCGCCGACCCGGACGGTGCGGGCCGCCGTGTCGACGTCCACCTCCGGGGGCAGGTCCGCCAGCGACAGCAGGACGCCCTCGGCGCCCGGCTCGGCGATCTCGTTGAACGAGTGTCCGCTGCCCAGCACCCGCACCCGGTCGCTGTCCGCGACGAGCGCGCGCAGCGCGGTGAGCGAGCCCGGCCGGTGCAGTTCCTTGGCCGCGTAGGTGATGTTCCCCGCCCAGTTGGTCACGGTCCCGTCCATCGCGTCGTCCTTCCCCGAGACAGCGGGGACCGGGAGAGCCCCCGCCGGAACCTACCTCGCCGTGCCGTTCAACGCTCCTTCCGTCCATTGCTCCTGCCACCCGGCGCGGCCTACCGTGGAGAAGTTGTAGAGAGCGGTTTCTGCCCCGGGCCGCCCATCCATGCGTGTCTCGCTGAACCGTCTCCCTCAGCGCGCCGCCGAGCCGGAAGGTCACCTCCTTGAGCCAGCGCCCCCAGGCACTGTTCGCCATGACCGCCGAGAACGTGCCGCAGGTCTTCCCGCCCGAGGTGCTGGCGCGGCTGCGCGAGTCGGTGGACATCGATCCGGCGCTCGTGGCGCGGGACTTCGCCGACCCGGGCGTGCGCGAGGCGCTGGCCCGGACCGAGATCCTGGTGACCGGCTGGGGCTGCCCCCGGCTCGACGAGGCGGTCCTCGACGCGGCTCCCCGGCTGCGCGCCGTGCTGCACTCGGCCGGCTCGGTCAAGTCCTTCGCCACCCCCGGAATCTGGCGGCGCGGCATCGCCGTCTCCTCGGCCGCCGCCGCCAACGCGCTGCCGGTCGCCGAGTACACCCTCGCCATGATCCTGCTCGCCGGGAAGGACGTCCTCGTCGCCCGCGACCGGATGCGCGCCACCCGCACCTCCTCCGGCTGGGGCGTCGTCCCCGGCATCGGCAACTACGGCCGCCGCGTCGGCGTCATCGGCGCCTCCCGCATCGGCCGCCGCGTCCTCGAACTGCTCCGCCCCTTCGATCTGCGGCCCGCCCTCACCGACCCGTACGTCGACGAGCGTCAGGCCGCCGCGCTCGGCGTCCCCCTGCTGCCGCTGGACGACCTGCTGCGCACGTCCGACATCGTCACCGTCCACGCCCCCGAGACGCCCGAGACCCACCACATGATCGGCCGCCGCGAGCTGGCCCTGATGCCCGACGGGGCGGTGCTGATCAACACCGCGCGCGGCGCCCTGGTCGACCACGACGCCCTCGTGGCGGAACTGCGCGCCGGGCGCCTGACCGCGATCCTCGACGTCACCGACCCCGAGCCGCTCCCCGCCGACTCACCCCTCTACGACCTGCCCGGAGCCTTCGTCACCCCCCACCTCGCGGGCTCCCAGGGCAACGAGCTGGCCCGCCTCGGGCTGACGGTCGCCGAGGAGGCCGAACGGCTGCTGGCCGGGGGGAAACTCGCGTACGCGGTCGACCTGGCGGCGCTGGAGCGCGGGGCCTGAGGGGGTAGTCGGGCGCCGGGGCCGGCGCAGGAGCCGATCTGGTCAGGGCCATGACCCCAGCGCGTGGCATGCCAGGACGGTGCAGAACACCAGTTGGACCGCCCCGGTGAATCGGTGCCCGAGCCGCAGCAGCAGGACGCCCGTCGCTCCCACTGCCAGGGCCAGGGCGCCGAAGCACAGCAGTGGCGCCCAGTCCGCAGGCAGTGAGCCGGCTGGTGTCTGCCCGGAGCCGGCGCCCATCCGGCCCAGCCCCCGTACCGCGAGCAGGAGGACCACCAGAAAGCCGGCCGCAGCGTCCGCCACCAGTACGAGCAGCAGGAGGCATCCCGCGGTGAGCGCGTCCCCTCCGTCGGAGTGCTGCCTGTCGGCACGTTCGGGCATGTCCATAGCGTCGCCCTCATCCTTGCGAAGCGGCATGCGCACGCTCGGGATCACAGGAGTTGGTACAACAGGGAGTCGCGCCCCCGGCGGCGACGGACATGGCCGCGCCGGCCCGCCAACACCGCCATCAACGTCCACGTCACCGTGCCGCCGACCAGGCCGCCCAGTCGGCCCGCGGCATCCACGTCATCCGCCTGCTCCATCGGGACCGCGCCCTCGGGGTCGCGAACGACGTCGAGCCGGTCACCCACCTTCGGAGCCCAGGCGTCGCCATCGAACCCCAGCTTCTCCTCCAGCTCCTTTCCGTCCGCGCCCCGGAGGGTGAAGCGATGGTTGCTGCTCGACGTGCCGGCCGCGGTGTCGGCCACGATCACCACGCTCTCGCGCACGCCGCGCTGTTCCAGAGCTGCCTCGGGCGCGTACCGGACGGCGCCGAAGAGGACGAACAACGCGGGCACCGCGGACAGTACGGCCAGCCACACGGCTCGATGGAGAAGAAGCAACAACAAGGCGAAGGCGATGCACAGGGCCACCCCGACCATGATGGGGACCGCCTCCGAGCCCGGGGTCAGGTACGCGAGGCCAGTGACGGCCGCCGCGGACGCCCCTCCGAACGCCACCACCCCGGCCGTTCGCCGCGCCGACTTCCACGGGTCGACGGCCAGGCCGCCCATCCTGCTCAGTGGTGTGATCCTGCTGCGTATTCCCGGCATCCCCGCTCCTTCGTACCCGCGGCTGTGGGCTCCGCCGCGAGCCGGCACGCTACAGGTCGTCAGGCCGCTGATCACGGTCCGGCAGTAACTTGCGGACATAAGGGGCATACGCCCGAGCCAGGGGGACCCGGTACCGGCCTCGCGCACCCATGGGCATAACGTGAGGAGTCGTACGTCCGAACCGGGAGGAGAGTCGGGATGGGCAGCGGCAGCCGTACCGCGCTGGTCGAGGATCTGATGGAGCGGTTCCCGCATGTCCCGCGGGAGGCCGTCTTCAAGGAGGACCTGCTCCGCGGCGGTGTGGCCTTCGACCCGTCCGCGCTCAGCGACAACGAGGGCGGCGAGGTCAAGCCGAAGTCGTACTTCATCTTCTCCTTCGACCACGGCACCCTGCCCGAGCTGGGCGAGGCCGCGCTGCGCCGGCCGCCCGAGGAGATCATCCTCACCGGCGGCCCGTACGACCTGCGCCGGACCGTCGTCTCGGTGCGCGTGAACCCGTCCTCGCCCTACCGCGTCGCCGCGAACGAGGACGGCGTGCTCGGTCTCTACCTCGACGGCAAGCGGATCTCCGACGTCGGCGTGCCGCCGATGCCCGAGTACTACCGGCACACCCTCGCGAGCGGGAAGTCGGTCATGGAGGTGGCCCCGACCATCCAGTGGGGCTACCTGATCTACCTGACCGTCTTCCGGGTCTGCCAGTACTTCGGCGCCAAGGAGGAGTGCCAGTACTGCGACATCAACCACAACTGGCGCCAGCACAAGGCCGCCGGGCGCCCGTACACCGGGGTGAAGGACGTCGAGGAGGTCCTGGAGGCCCTGGAGATCATCGACCGTTACGACACGGCGAAGGCCTCCACCGCCTACACCCTCACCGGCGGCGCCATCACCAAGACGGTCGCGGGCCGCGACGAGGCCGACTTCTACGGCCACTACGCCAAGGCCATCGAGGAGCGCTTCCCCGGCCGCTGGATCGGCAAGGTCGTGGCCCAGGCGCTGCCGCGCGACGACGTCCAGCGCTTCAAGGACTACGGCGTGCAGATCTACCACCCCAACTACGAGGTGTGGGACGAGTACCTGTTCAAGATGTACTGCCCCGGCAAGGAGCGCTACGTCGGCCGTGACGAGTGGCACAAGCGCATCCTCGACTCGGCGGACATCTTCGGCGCGCGCAACGTCATCCCCAACTTCGTGGCGGGCGTGGAGATGGCCGAGCCGTTCGGCTTCACCACGGTCGACGAGGCCATCGCCTCCACCACCGAGGGCCTGCGCTTCTTCATGTCGCACGGCATCACGCCCCGCTTCACCACCTGGTGCCCGGAGCCCACGACGCCGCTCGGCAAGGCCAACCCCCAGGGCGCGCCGCTGGAGTACCACATCCGCCTGCTCCAGGCGTACCGGCAGACCATGGAGGACTTCGGCCTCTCCTCGCCCCCCGGCTACGGTCCCCCCGGCGCCGGACGCGCGGTCTTCTCGGTCAGCTCCTTCATGGACAGCCTGCCGGCGGACGAACCCACCGCTGTTTGATAACGCTTCGATGACGTCGTGCATCATTGCGCTACGGCGTTGAGTCGCAGGGCGGTTGCACCCGTACGGCATACAGACGCCGGAGCCGTGGGGGGCACGCCGCCCTGTCGTGATATCCGAACAGGGCGCTTGTCAGTTGTGTGGGTGGCGTGAAAAGCTCTTGCCCTGCCTCGAGGTTCCCCCCAACTCCATTGCCAATACGGTGAGTTGACCTCGCTTGTGGATGCAGGAGACCCATGCCCGACCTGCCGACCCCTCAGGACGCCGCCGAGGCCGCGCTGTTCTCCGAGTGCTGGGACGCGGTCCTCGCCTACGCCGACCTGTGCACGTCCGGCTCCACCGCCGCCGCACAGCTGGGCCGCGAGGCGTTCGCACACGGCACACGTGAGGCCCGTGCGGCCGAGACCGGCCAGGTGCGCAGCGCCGGCCGCCGCGCGGTCCGGCTGCCCCGGATACCCCTGCTGCTGACCGCCGTACGCACTACGGCCGCGGCCTGGGAAGAGGAGGGGCAGGGCCACAAACTCGACCCCGACCTGCGCCTGTGGCTCAACTCGGACAAGGCCGCCCGCTACACCGGCCCGCCCCTGACGCGCCCGCTCGCGCTGCGCGGCCTGCGCGACCTCCAGCAGGCCGACGCGGAACTGCTGTGGCTGGCCGAGGTGGAGGCGCTGCCGCTGTCCGTGGTCGCCCGCCGCCTGGGCCTCGACCCGGCCACCGCCGCCGACGAACTCCAGCAGGTGCGCACCCTGTTCCGGGACCGCTGCCACCGCAACCACCTCGACACCCCGATGGACGCCCAGTGCCGCAGCTACGCCCGGCTGCTGGACGCCGTCACCCGCTCCTCCGCGGCCGACACGCCGGGCGACCTCTCCCGGCACCTCGCCACCTGCGTCCAGTGCGCCGAAGCCGCGGCCTGTCTGCGCCTGCACGGTGGCGGACTTCCCGGGGCGCTGGCGGGCGGGGTGATCGGCTGGGGCGGCCTCGCCTACCTGGAGCGCCGCCGCCGCGCCGCCGAGGTACGGCTCGGCGCCGGCCGCCCCGGCCCGGCGGACAAGGCGACCGGAGAACCCGAGGACGCGGAGCAGAAGGCGCGCGTCGCCCGCAACGGCCTCCTCGTCGCCGCCGTCCTGGTCTCCGTCCTCGCGCTCGGCGTCTCGATGATGCCGTTCGGCGGCTCCGGCGACGACCTCGGAGCACGCGGCGATGTCGGCCGTCAGCCGGTGGCCGACCCCAACCCCGACCCGCCCCTGCCGTCCGCCCCCACACTGCCTCCCGCGACCTCGAAGCCGGCCGGCAAGACAACCGAGGACACGAGCAAGTCGGAGAAGCCCGGCAAACCGGAGAGCAGTAACCGCCACACCGAACCGCAGGGCACCTCTTCTCCCACGGAGGGCGGCGAGAGCGAGAGCCCCGCCTGCCGGGTCGAATACGACCTGGTCAACCAGTGGCCCGACGGCTTCCAGGCCACCGTCACCGTCACCAGCAGCAAGTCCCTCGACTCCTGGCGCGTGTCCTGGTCCTTCCGCGACGGTCAGCACGTCGGCCAGATGTGGGACGCCTCCGTCTCCCAGGACGGCTCCCGCGTCACCGCCACCGCCGCCGACTACAACAAGTCGGTCGCCGCGGGCGGCGACCTGGCCTTCGGCTTCCTCGCCTCCTGGCGCGGCAAGAACTCCCCGCCGTACGACTTCACGCTGAACGGCCAGGACTGCGCGAAAAGCAGTTGACGCGACTCCGCCGTGACGGGATACCGTGACGGCGGTTCCACGAGGAGTCGAGGGATCACCAAGAGTCGAGGATCGAGGAGGTGTTGACCGATGGCTGTCATTGCGACGGGCGCTGCCCGCATCCAGGAATCCATCAAGTCCACCTCCGTGGCCGCCGGCTGACCGACCGACTGTCGGGCCGGGGGCCGACCTGGGAAGGGTCACCCTTGACTTCCAGCTCTGCCTCATTTGTCTTCTCCGCGCTCGCCCCCTACGGCTGGGACGACGCATGGGCGGACGAGTTCGCCCCCTTCGCCACCGAAGGACTGCTGCCCGGACGCGTGATCCGGGTCGACCGCGGGCAGTGCGACGTCGTCACCGCTGACGGCGTGCTGCGCGCCGACACGGCGTTCGTCACCCCGCACGACCCCCTGCGGGTCGTCTGCACCGGCGACTGGGTCGCCGTCGAACCCGGCGGAAACCCGCGCTACGTCCGCGCGTACCTGCCCCGCCGCACCGCCTTCGTCCGTTCCACCTCCTCCAAGCGGTCCGAGGGGCAGATCCTCGCGGCCAACGTCGATCACTCCATCGTCGCCGTGTCCCTCGCCGTCGAGCTCGACCTCGGGCGTATCGAACGGTTCCTCGCGCTCGCCTGGGAGTCCGGGGCGCAGCCCGTCGTCGTCCTCACCAAGGCCGACCTCGTGCCGGACGCCGCGACCGTCGCCCACCTCGTCCAGGACGTGGAGACCAGCGCGCCCGGCGTGCCGGTGGTGCCCGTCAGCTCCGTCGACGGGGCCGGGCTGGACGTGGTCGCGGCGATCGTCGGCGGTGGTACGTCCGTGCTGCTCGGGCAGTCCGGCGCGGGCAAGTCGACCCTCGCCAACGCGCTGCTCGGCGAGGACGTCATGGCTGTCCAGGCCGCCCGGGACGTCGACGGCAAGGGCCGGCACACCACGACCACCCGCAATCTGCTCGCGCTGCCCGGTGGGGGCGTCCTGATCGACACGCCCGGACTGCGGGGCGTCGGGCTGTGGGACGCCGAGACCGGCGTCGGGCAGGTGTTCTCCGAGATCGAGGAACTCGCCGAGCGGTGCCGCTTCCACGACTGCGCCCACGAGGCCGAGCCGGGGTGTGCCGTGCTGGCCGCCGTCGAGGGCGGCGACCTGCCGGAGCGGCGGCTGCACAGCTACCGCAAGCTCCTGCGGGAGAACCAGCGCATCGTCGCCAAGACGGACGCCCGGCTCCGGGCGGAGATCCGCAAGGACTGGAAGCGCAAGGGCGCGATCGGAAAGGCCGCGATGGAGGCGAAGCGCGGACCGCGCTGGCGTTCGTAACCGCGCCGCGCCGACCGGATATGATCAACGGCCGCCCGGGGGCGGGCACGTGTTCGGACTGAGGGGGACGACATGCGTTTCAGAGCTCTCGGTGCGGTCGCCGCCGCGCAGAACTGGCAGGCGGTGAGCACCAACTCCACCTGGCACTGCGGTGCCTACAAGACCCACAAGGTCTCCGGCAACGTCAAGTTCAAGGTCTGCGCCGTCATCAACGGCAGCAGGTACGGCCAGGCCGTCCTGGTCGTGCAGAACGCGGCGAGCGTGGCGGTGTCCATCGGTGGTGCGGTGAGCAGCAACTTCGGCAGCAACGTGGACTGCGCGAGCTCCACGCTGAACGCCGGCTTCACCCGCGGATGTCTCGCGCCGACCGTCCGTGTCGGCAACGAGTCGATCTTCGT
This sequence comes from Streptomyces azureus, assembly GCF_001270025.1. Classification (NCBI taxonomy): domain Bacteria; kingdom Bacillati; phylum Actinomycetota; class Actinomycetes; order Kitasatosporales; family Streptomycetaceae; genus Streptomyces; species Streptomyces azureus. The sequence goes on from NZ_DF968291.1 coordinate 54,286, forward strand.
GGTGGCCGGCCGGCTGCGGCTCAACGGGGTCGACGACTGGTACTACGACACCGAGTGCTACGTCCCGTAGTACCGAAGGGCGGCGTCCCGGGCGCCGTGTCCGATTTCCGCCAGCGGCACTACCGCCGGCGGCGGAGACTGGACAGCGTGAGGGACGCGGACACGAGGGAAGACCCCAGGTACGAAGCCGTGCGCAGTCGTGACGGGCGTTTCGACGGCGCCTTCTTCTTCGCCGTCGAGACGACCGGCATCTACTGCCGTCCGAGCTGCCCCGCCGTCACCCCGAAGCGGGCCAACGTACGGTTCTTCGCCACGGCCGCCGCCGCGCAGAGCTCGGGCTTCCGGGCCTGCCGGCGGTGCCGCCCGGACGCCGTGCCCGGCTCCGCCGAGTGGAACGTCCGCGCGGACGTGGTGGGCCGGGCCATGCGGCTGATCGCCGACGGCGTGGTCGACCGGGAGGGCGTCGCCGGTCTCGCCGGACGGCTCGGCTACAGCGCACGGCAGGTGCAGCGGCAGCTCACCGCGGAGCTCGGCGCCGGGCCGGTCGCCCTCGCCCGGGCCCAGCGGGCCCACACCGCGCGCGTCCTGGTGCAGACCACCGGCCTGCCGATCACCGAGATCGCGTTCGCGTCGGGCTTCGCCAGCGTGCGGCAGTTCAACGACACCATCCGGGCCGTGTACGCCTCGACCCCGAGCGAGCTGCGGGCCGCCGCAGCGCCGAAGAACGGCCGGGCCCGTCGTACGGCCACCCCGAACGCCGGGATCCCGCTGCGGCTCGCCCACCGCGGGCCGTACCAGGCCGGCCCCGTCTTCGACCTGCTGGAACGCGAGGCCGTGCCCGGCATCGAAGAGGTCGGCGGCCCGCCCGGCGCGCGCACCTACCGGCGCACGCTCCGCCTCCCGTACGGCACCGGCATCGTCGCCGTCGACGAACGCCCCGGCACCGTCCGGACCGGGTCCGGCGCCCACCCGGGCGGCTGGCTCGACGCCCGGCTGCACCTCACCGACCCCCGCGACCTGACCACCGCCGTGCAGCGGCTGCGGCGGCAGCTCGACCTCGACGCCGATCCCTACGCCGTCGACGAGCGCCTCGGCGCCGACCCGGGACTGGCCCCCCTGGTCGCAGCCCGGCCCGGCCTGCGCTCGCCGGGCACCGCCGACCCGGAGGAACTCGCGGTACGCGCACTGGTCGGCCGGGCGGAGGCGGAACGGCTCGTGCGGCGCTACGGCAAGGCCCTGGACGCCCCCTGCGGCAGCCTCACCCACCTCTTCCCCGAGCCGGCCGTCCTCGCCGGCGCCGAACCCGGCGGCACCCTCGGCGCGCTCACCGCCGCCCTCGCCGACCACGCCGTACGCCTGGACCCCGGCGCCGACCGGGACGACGCGCAGGACGCCCTGCGCGCCGTGCCCGGCCTGGACGCCCGCACCATCGCCGAGATCCGCACCCGCGCCCTCGGCGACCCGGACGTGGCCCCACCCGGCGCGGACGTCCCCGACAGCTGGCGCCCCTGGCGCTCGTACGCCCTGAACCACCTGCGCGCGGCAGGGAAGTGGGAGTTCCGATGACCTCGACGTACTGGACGAACGTGGCCTCCCCGCTCGGGCCGCTGCTCCTGACCGCAGCCCCGGACGGCGCCCTGACCTCGCTGTGCGTGCCCGGGCAGAAGGGCGGACGCGTGGTGCGGGACGACTGGCGGCAGGACCGGGGGCCCTTCCACGAGGCCGAGGAGCAGCTCGCCGCCTACTTCGCCGGGGAACTGAAGGAGTTCCGGCTGACGTGGCGCACCGACGGCTCCGTCTTCCGGGAGAAGGTCTGGGCCGCGCTGGACGACATCCCGTACGGCTCGACCGTGACCTACGGCGAGATCGCCGCGCGCATCGGAGCGTCCAGGGCGGCCGTACGGGCCGTGGGCGGGGCGATCGGCGCCAATCCGCTGCTGGTCGTCCGCCCGTGCCACCGGGTGATCGGCGCGGACGGGACACTGACCGGCTATGCGGGCGGCCTGGAGCGCAAGGTGCGGCTGCTGACGCACGAGGGTGTGCTGTAGGCGCCGAGGTGCGTTGGGGGCCGTTTTCCAGGCGTGTTCCCGGGGGTGCTCTCACGCCCCGAAAACGGCCCCCACCCATGCCGCCGCGATCAGCTGGCAGGTGAACAGTTCCACCAGCACGCTGGAGCCGCCCGCGCGCATCGCCGTGCGCAGGGCCGCGACGGCCTCGGCGTGGCGGCCGAGGCGGAGGCGTTCGGCGAGGTAGATACCCGCCAGGAAGCCGGGGATCGCGCCGAGCACGGGGAGCAGGACGAAGCCGAGGGCGGACCCCGCTCCGGCGTAGGACAACATGCGGTGGGTGGCGCCGCTCGCCCGCAGCCGCCGGGGCGGCAGGGCCCAGCGCACGCCCTGGGAGACCAACATCAGGACCGTGGCCCCCACCAGGACCCACCATGCGACGGGCTGCGGATCCTTCAGCGCCCACCACATGACCGCGGCCCACACCAGCAAGGATCCGGGCACCGCGGGCAGCAGCACTCCGTACAGACCGAGCAGGATGACCAGCCCGACCAGCAGGAGGTCCCACACTCCCATCTGACCAGACTGCCGGAACACGGGAGAAGGCGCAGGTCAGAAGCGTGGCCGTGGCCCAGACCCGCAGGTCAGCCGGTCGCGGCCGCCGATATGCCCTCATGACGCCCTCATATCGCATGACCGTTCTACGGCTCACTCGACGCGCCGTTCACGGGGCCGTGGAAGGCCGGTTTTTCCCCAAGCCCCGTTTTCATCCGGCCCGTGCGGTGGACAATCAGGGGCATGAGCCAGCAGGGGGGAAGGCCCACCGGTCCCGAGGACGACTGGTGGGGGCAGTTGTACGACGACTCCACCGGCGACACGGGCCCCGCGCCCGTACC
>NZ_DF968292.1:0-50730 GCF_001270025.1 Streptomyces azureus
GGGTGGCCGGTGGTTCGTCCTCCTCGCCGACGATGTCGTGGACCAGGCGGGCGGGGCTGTGGCCGGCGAGGCGGCCGTGGCTGACGAGGCGGCCGTCCCGCAGTACGGCGAAGGTGTCGGCGACCTGGTACACCTCGTCCAGGCGGTGAGTGACGTAGAGGATGGCGTGGCCGCGGTCGCGCAGGTCGTGCAGGACGCCGAAGAGCCGCGCGCTGTCCGCGGCGGGCAGGCGGGCGGTCGGCTCGTCGAGGACGATGAGCCTCGCGCGGGCCGCCAGGGCCCTGGCGATCGCGACGAGCGAGCGCTCGGCCGGTGCGAGTCCGGAGACCGGCGCGTCGGGGTCGAGGTGCCCGGCGACGATCCGCAGCGCCTCGACACAGCGCTCGCGGGTGCGCCGCCAGGAGATCAGCCCGGTTCGGCGGGCGTATCCGTTGGTCAGGGCGATGTTCTCGGCGGCTGTCATCCACTCCACGAGACCGAGGTCCTGGTGGATGAAGGACATGCTCCGGGACGCGGCAGGGCTGCCGAGGGGCTCGCCGTCCACGGTGATCTGGCCCGCGTCGGCGGGGTGGACCCCGGCGAGGACCTTGATGAGCGTGGACTTGCCGGCGCCGTTGGGCCCGAGGAGGGCGAGCACGCTGCCGGCGTGGACGTCGAGGTCGACCCCGGCCAGCGCGACGGTCCCGCCGAACCGCTTGCCGAGCCCGCGGATACGGACCAAGGGCTCCGGCCCGAAGGGTGAAGCCGCCTTCACCGGCGTGTCAGGAGCGTCGCGCACCCGATCAAATTACAGCATTTCGGACATCTTTCGGTCGCTGTGTCTCCCACGCGGGTCGGCGGACGTCTCACGCGGCGTCGAGCCCGCATTCGGCCCAGATGACCTTGCCCTCCGACAGGTAGCGCGTGCCCCAGCTCTGCGAGAGCTGCGCGACGAGGAACAGACCGCGTCCGCCCTCGTCGGTGCTGGCCGCCCGGCGCAGATGGGGGGCGGTGTTGCTGGCGTCGGAGACCTCACAGATCAGGGTGCGCCCGTACAGCAGCCGGACCCGGATGGGCCCGGTGCCGTGCCGGATGGCGTTGGTGATCAGCTCGCTGAGGATCAGCTCCGCGGCGAACGCGGTCTCGTCGAGTCCCCAGTCGGACAGGCGGCGCATGGCGGAGGCCCGGACCTCACCGACGAGCGCCGGGTCGGCGGGCAGCTCCCAGGCGGCGATCCGGCCGGGGTCCAGGGCGTGGACGCGCGCGACGAGCAGGGCGATGTCGTCGTGCGGGTGCGCGGGCGCCACGGTGTCCAGGACGGCCTGGCAGGTCTCCTCGGGCGCGCGCTCCGGATGGGCCAGGGCTACGCGCAACTGCTCCAGGACCACGTCCACGTCGCGGTGCCGGTCCTCGATGAGTCCGTCGGTGTAGAGCACCAGCTGGCTGCCCTCGGGGACGTCGATCTCGACGGCGTCGAAGGGCAGGCCCCCGAGACCGAGCGGGGGCCCGGCCGGGAGGTCGGGATAGGACACGGTGCCGTCGGGGTGGACGAGTGCGGGCGGCGGGTGACCGGCGCGCGCCATGAGGCACCGCTGCACGGTCGGGTCGTAGACGGCGTACAGACAGGTCGCGCCGATGACGCCGGCGCCCTTGCCGTCGGGGTCCTCCCGGTCCAGGCGCCCCACGAGGTTGTCGAGGTGGGTGAGGACCTCGTCCGGGGAGAAGTCGAGCTCGGCGAAGCTGCGTGCCGCGGTGCGCAGCCTGCCCATGGTGGCCGCGGAGAGCATGCCGTGGCCGACGACGTCGCCGACGAGGAGCCCGACACGGGCGCCCGAGAGCGGGATGACGTCGTACCAGTCCCCGCCCACGTCGGACTCGGCGGGCAGATAGCGGTGGGCCACCTCGACGGCGTCCTGGTCGGGCAGACCGTGCGGCAGGAGCCTGCGCTGGAGGGCCAGGACCATGGTGCGTTCGTGGGTGTAGCGCCGGGCGTTGTCGATGGACAGGGCGGCGCGGGTGGCGAGTTCCTGGGCCAGTGAGCGGTCGTCGTCCCCGAAGGAACTCCCGGTGCGGTAGAAGCTGGCGATGCCCAGGACGACACCGCGCGCGAGCAGGGGCACCGCGATGAGGGAGTGGACGTGGTCGAGCAGCCGTGCGGTGTGCTCGGGGTCCTGGGCGAGCCAGCCCGCGGCGGCCTTCAGGTCCGGTTCCAGTACCGCCTCGCCCCTGGTCAGGCAGCGCAGCTGGGGCGCGGTCGGGCCGAAGTCGATGCGCTTGCCGGGCGGCGTGAAGGGCAGGCCCTCGCGGACGCCGTGCAGCACCGTGCGGCGCAGGTCGGCGAGGGGGTCGGCGGACTCCTCGCCGCGCAGGACGGCATCGGGCAGGTCGATGGTGACGAAGTCGGCCAGGCGCGGGACCGCCGTCTCGGCCAGTTCCTCGGCGGTGCGGCGCACGTCCAGGGTGGTGCCGATGCGGGCGCTGGCCTCGGACAGCAGCTCCAGGCGCCGGCGCGCGGCCAGGGCGTAGGCCCCGACGTGCGGCTCCCCCACCATCACGAGCCCCCGGGCCGGGAACGGTGAGCCGGGGCGGTCGTCCGCCGCGCCCCCGCCGCCGGCCGGGCCCCCGCCGTCGTCCATAGCGCTCCTGCCGCCGTCGGTCGCGCCCTTACCGCCGTCCGTAGCGTCCCTGCCGCCGTCCACCATGACTCTGCCGCCGTCCGCCGCGTCCCTGCCACCGTCCACCGTGGGCCGACCGCCGTCCTCCGCGGATCCCCGGTCACCGCCGGACGCCGCGGTCGGGCCGAACGCGGTCGCGAGGTGCCCGGACGGCAGGATGATCGACGGCCGTACGGCCCCTGAGGCGGCCGGGAGGGCGGCGAGGTCCGGCAACTCGTCCGCCTGGCGCGGGAGGACCAGGGACTTCCCCGCCGAGGCGCCCGGCAGCACGGCCTCGATGGCGAAGCCCCGGATCCCGGAGGCACTCGCCATCGGGCGGCTCACGAGCGTCACCCGCCGGCCGTCGGGCAGGGTCACGTCGACGGCGGCCCGCTGCCCGCGGGAGATCAGCTCGGCGGCCTTCTCCCTCAGGATCGCCTGGTCAGGCGGGGGGAACTCGTCGGCCAGTACGTCCAGGGCAATGCCGCTGCGCAGGCCGGCCCCGCCCCCGGCGGCCAGGTACGTCCGCAGCAGGGCGCGCTCGTGCGCGGAGCTCTGCCCCAGCAGCCGCCGCTCGATGTTCTCGGCCGCCCGGCGGATCGCCGCGCTCAGCGCGGGCTGTTCGAAACCACGCGGATAACCGAAGCACAGGACACCCTCGATGCGTCCGCTGAGCGGGTCACGGACGGGCATCGCGACGCAGGCGCTGCCCTGGGACCGTTCCGCGAAGTGCTCGGCGCCGTAGACGCGGATGAGCTGCCGCTCCGCCAGGGCGAGGCCGATGCCGTTGGTGCCGGCGACCTGCTCGGCGAAGACGAATCCCGGGACCCGCTGGATCGCCGGGAGGCTCCTGGCCATCGCCGGGTCCCCGAACCGGCGCAGCAGGACCGTCCCGTTCGCGTCGGCGACCGAGATGTTGACCTGACTGCCGGAGAACGCGTCCTGGAGCCGGTCGAGCACCGGCACGGCCGCGCGGACGATACGGCCCCCCGGATCGAAGTCCTCCCGGTACGGCAGGTCGGACTGGTCCGGCGACAGCCCCAGGGACCGGCAGCGCTGCCACGAGTTCAGGATGGACGTCCGGACACCCGCGTCGACCTGCTCGCCCTGGAGAAACCGCTCGCGAAGCCGGGCGGGCCCCGTGCCGTCAGTCGCACGCCCCGCCGGCTTGGGTTCCTCGCCGGACCGAACCACGCTTCGCCTCGCTTGCGCCCGCGATCATCCGCTGCTCGGAAGAGAATCTGGCATTGACGAGGATACGGGCATTACGGGCGGGCGTCACTGTGCGCCGGAGCCGTTCGGGCGCCATGCCGGGCGGCTCCGGCCGGGCGGACCGCGCTCACCCCAGGAAACTCAACCGCACCTTCCGTTCCGGGTTGTCCTTGTTCGTGTCCACGAGGCACACGGACTGCCACGTCCCGAGCTCCAGTCGGCCACCCAGCACCGGCAAGGTCGCGTGCGGCGGGACAAGGGCCGGCAGGACGTGGTCGCGGCCGTGGCCGGGACTGCCGTGCCGGTGCTGCCAGCGGTCGTCGGCGGGCAGCAGCGTGTGCAGTGCGGCCAGAAGGTCGTCGTCGCTGCCGGCGCCGGTCTCGAGAACGGCGATGCCGGCCGTCGCGTGCGGGACGAAGACATTGAGGAGGCCGTCACGCCCGGCCGCCGCCTCCCGCAGGAAGGACTCACAGTCACCGGTGATGTCGGCGACCCTCTCCGTGGAACCGGTACTGACGTTCAGAACTCGGGTGGTGAAGACATCTGACATGCCCCCATCCTGACGCACGAGCCGGGCTGCACCCGGTCACCCCGCCCGGGTGGTGGTACAGGCGTCCACTGGGCGAGACGCCCGTTGACCGTGCGCATGCCACCTGGCTAGGTTCAGCGGCATGTTGCGTTCAGCCCTGCTCACCACGCGCGGTCACATCGACCTGCTGCGGGTGGTCTCCGCCGCGTGTCGCCGCGGCTGCTGACGCCCTTCCTCTCCTCACTTTCCGGTTCCCTCGCCCTGGTTCCGCCTGCCCGCTGAGCGCCCCTGCTCTCGCCGGTGCGGCGGCGGCGAGGCGTACCTCCTCCCGCCCTCGCTCTCCCCCGTGGAGCCCTCATGAGCATCAGTCATGCCCCGCCCACGTCATCGGAACCCGATATTTCACCTATATCGGCTCCCGACCTCGATCTCCAGCCACTCGTCCCCACCTCGTCCCGCCGCACTCGCCTCCCGCGCTGGCTGCGCCGTACCACCGGCCCGGTCCTGCTGCTGGCGTTGTGGCAAGTCCTCAGCAGCACGGGCGCGTTGCAGCCGGACGTGCTCGCCTCGCCCGGCCGTATCGCCCAGGTCGCCGGGGACATGGTGGCCGACGGCTCGCTGCCCGCGGCCATGGGCACCTCGCTCCAGCGGGTCGCGGCCGGGCTGCTGCTCGGTCTGGTCGTCGGCACCGGACTCGCCCTGGTCTCGGGACTGTTCCGGATCGGCGAGGACCTGGTGGACGCGCCCGTGCAGATGCTGCGGACCGTGCCGTTCGTGGGTCTCATCCCGCTGTTCATCATCTGGTTCGGCATCGGCGAGGCCCCCAAGGTCGCCATCATCACGCTCGGCGTGACCTTCCCGCTCTACCTCAACGTCTACGCCGGGATCCGGGGCGTGGACGCCCAGTTGATCGAGGCCGGGGAGTCCCTCGGGCTGTCGCGGTGGGGGCTCGTGCGGCACGTCGTACTCCCGGGCGCGCTGCCGAACGCCATGACCGGTCTGCGCTACTCGCTCGGCATCGCCTGGCTCGCGCTGGTCTTCGCCGAACAGGTCAACGCCGACTCCGGCATCGGGTTCCTGATGGTGCAGGCGCGGGACTTCCTGCGGACCGACGTGATCGTGGTCTGCCTGGTCGTCTACGCCTTCCTCGGCCTGCTCGCCGACTTCATCGTCCGCTCCCTCGAAAGGCTGCTGCTGCAATGGCGACCCACGTTCACCGGCCGGTGACCCCCCAGGCCGTCCATGTCGAGGGGCTCACGCGGTCCTTCGACGGCCGTGCCGTCATCGACGATCTGCGACTGGACGTCCGGCCGGGCGAGTTCGTGGCCCTGCTGGGCCGCAGCGGCTGCGGCAAGTCGACCCTGCTGCGCATCCTCGCCGGGCTCGACCGCGACATCGAGGGCACCGTGCTGGTGCCGCGCCGCAAGGCCGTCGCCTTCCAGGCGCCCCGGCTGATGCCATGGAAGAAGGTCTGGCGCAACGTCCTGCTCGGCCTGCCCGGCAAGCCCGAACGCGCCGTCGCCGAGCAGGCCCTCGACGAGGTCGGCCTCGGCCACCGCTCGAACGCCTGGCCCAAGACTCTCTCCGGCGGCGAGGCCCAACGCGCCTCGCTCGCACGCGCGTTGGTGCGCGAGCCCGATCTGCTGCTGCTCGACGAGCCGTTCGGCGCGCTCGACGCCCTCACCCGCATCAAGGCCCAGCGGCTCGTGGGCCAGTTGTGGCAGCGCCGGGGCTGCGCGGTGCTCCTCGTCACCCACGACGTGGAGGAGGCCGTGCTGCTCGCCGACCGCGTCCTGGTGATGGACGGCGGCGTCATCGCCCACGAGCAGCGCATCGACCTCGACCGCCCCCGTGACATCACCGACCCGCGCTTCGCCGCACTGCGCGCCGGCCTTCTCGAACGCCTCGGCGTCGAGGCGACGGCCGCCGAAGCCGCCTGACCCTTCCACGGACGACCCCACGTACGCGACCCACACGTACGACCCACACGAACGGAACCGCCATGCGACGACGTCTCGCCCCCGCCGCCCTGCTCCTCCCCCTCGCCCTGCTGCTCACCGCCTGCGGCGGCCACTCGGCCGCCAGTACGTCGGACGGCGGCACCGACGGCCATGGCTCCGTCACGATCGACGTCGGTGACCAGAAGGGTGGTTCGGAGGCCATCCTGCGGGCCGCCGGGGAACTGAAGAACCTCGACTACAAGATCAAGTGGTCCACATTCACCTCCGGACCACCCCTGCTGGAGGCCATCAACGCGGGGGCCGTCGACGTCGGCGGCGTGGGCAACACCCCGCCGGTCTTCGCGGCCGGAGCGGGCTCGAAGATCAAGGTCGTGGCCGCCTGGCACGGCACGTCCAAGGGCGACACCATCCTCGTCCCGAACGACTCGCCCCTGAAGAGTCCCGAGCAGCTCAAGGGCAGGTCCGTGGCCGTCGCGCAGGGTTCGTCCGCGCACTACCAGCTGGTCGCGTCCCTGAGGAAGGCCGGGCTCAAGCTGAGCGACATCAAGGTCAAGTACCTTCAGCCGGCCGACGCGCTCGCCGCGTTCACCGCCGGCAAGGTCGATGCCTGGGCGGTGTGGGACCCGTACACCTCGCAGGTGCTGAAGGCCAGGCAGGGCCGGGTCCTGACCGCCGGCGACGGTGTGACCAACGGGCTCACCTTCCAGGTCGCGGCACCGGACGCGCTGAAGGACAAGAAGAAGGCCGCCGCCGTCAAGGATTATCTGGAGCGGCTGCGGCGCGCCTACAGGTGGGTGTACGACCACGAGGAGGAGTGGGCGAAGGTCTGGGCGAAGGACACCGGGCTCCCCGAGGACGTGGCGCTGGCCGCGGTGAAGCGCACCTACACGACCCGGATCGCGGTCGCCGTCGACAAGCCGCTGATCGCCTCCGAGCAGGAGATCGCCGACACGTTCACGGCGTTGAAGCTCATCCCGCGCAAGGTCGACTTCGCCGGCTTCACCGACACCCGGTTCAACGGCGACCTGCCGCCGTCGACCGCGGCGGCCCGGCCCTCGGAAGGCTAGTGCCGTATCAGGCAGCGTTTGCCCTGCCAACGACAGGCGGACAGGGTCCGACCGCTCGAACGGCACTGGCCCCGCTACGGGATCAAGGAGTTGTAGATCTCGACCATCTTCGTGTCGAACGGCGGCGCTCCGAGCTCCTGTGCGGCAGGGTAAACCGCCTCTTCCATGAAGCGTCGCCACGCGTCTTCCGACTCCCATACGTCGATGACCTGCCAACCGCCCGCCTCGCCAGGCGCTCCGAAGTGGGCAATGAGCCCGGCAGGCGGATTTGTGCGGTCGGTCGTCCGGTCGAAGGTCGCCTGGTAAAGCTCTTGGTTCCAGTCCGCGCCCTGATTGTGTACCAACACTGCCATCTCGGTTTTCCTCGATTCACGTTCGAAGTCGGCCACCTGTGGATGACGCTACGTCCGCGTGCGTACGGCAGCGAGCAGTGGCGGACGTCTCTACGCCGTCCGATGGAATGCTGGTGTTTCGGAGCGGTCAAGGCAGTGGCGGGACGTCTGCCGCCGTTTTGCCGGGGCCATGGCTGCGATCTGGCGCAACGTCCGAACGGTGCGTGGTGCTTCACCACAGGACAGGGCAAACGTTGCCTGATGCGGCACCAGAACCCGCCACCTCGTTCAGCCCGGGAAGATCCACGGCCCCGGCACGGTTGGTAGAAGCGTGAACAACACACGCGAGGTCGACGTAGTCGTCATAGGCGCCGGCCAGGCCGGTCTGGCCGGCGCCTATCACCTGCGGCGATCCGGTTTCGAGCCGGACCGCGACTTCGTCGTGCTGGACCGCTCCCCCGGTCCTGGCGGTGCCTGGCAGTTCCGCTGGCCGTCGCTGACGTACGGCAAGGTGCACGGGATGCACGCGCTGCCGGGGATGGAACTCACGGACGCGGATCCGGCCCGCCCGTCCGCCGAGGTGATCAGCGACTACTTCGACCGGTACGAGCGGGCGTTCGACCTGCGGGTGCGGCGCCCCGTCGACGTGCGGGCCGTGCGCGAGGAGCCCGGCGGGCGGCTGCTCGTGGAGACCTCACAGGGCGTGTGGTCCACGCGGGCGCTGATCAACGCGACCGGCACCTGGGACCGGCCGTTCTGGCCGCGCTATCCGGGCCAGGAGACCTTCCGGGGGCGGCAGTTGCACACCGCGCAGTACCCCGGGCCGGAGGAGTTCGCCGGGCAGCGGGTCGTCGTGGTGGGGGGTGGCGCCTCGGGCACCCAGCATCTGCTGGAGATCGCCTCGTACGCGGCCGCCACCACCTGGGTGACCCGGCGTCCGCCCGTCTTCCGTGAGGGGCCCTTCGACGAGAACGCGGGCCGGGCGGCGGTCGCGCTCGTCGAGGAACGGGTACGGCAGGGGCTGCCGCCCAGCAGCGTCGTCTCCGTCACCGGGCTGCCGCTCAACGACGCGATCCGGCAGGGCATCGAGGACGGGGTGCTCGACCGGCAGCCGATGTTCGACCGCATCACCGCGGACGGTGTGGAGTGGAACGACGGCCGTCACGTCGACGCCGACGTCATCCTCTGGGCCACCGGTTTCCGCGCCGCCGTCGACCACCTCACCCCACTGCGCCTGCGCGAGCCGGGCGGCGGCATCCGCCTGGAGGGCACACGCGCGGCCGCCGACCCGCGCATCCACCTCGTCGGCTACGGCCCGTCGGCCAGCACCATCGGCGCCAACCGCGCCGGCCGCGCGGCCGTACGTGACCTCAGGCGACTGCTGGAACGGGAACCGGCCGCCGCGTGACGCCCGACCGGGTCACCCGGCCGGCCGGAACGGGCACCGGTTGCCACGCCCCGCCCCAGGCGAAGCGTACGGCCGATCCAATCGCCCGACCCACGCGCCGTCGACCCGGTCACCCTGCCGCTCCGCACGCCACCCTCCGGATCACCCGGCCGCCTGCCCCCCGGCGGTCTTCCTCTGGGCGTTGAACTCGGCGACGTTGCGCTGGTGTTCGCCGTAGTCGGCGGTGAAGCGGGTGTCGCCCGGGCGGACCGTGACGAAGTACAGCCAGTCGCCGGGGGGTGGGTTGATGGCGGCGCGCACGGCCTCCTCGCCGGGGTTGTCGATCGGCGTGGGCGGCAGGCCCATGCGCTGGTACGAGTTGTAGGGGCTGTCGATGCGGGCGTCGTCCGCCGTCGTGCGGAGTGTGGAGCGGTTCAGCGCGTAGTTGATGGTGGAGTCCATCTGCAGCGGCATGCCGCGTTCGAGCCGGTTGAAGATCACCCGGGCCACCTTGCCCATGTCGGCCCTGGTGTCCGCCTCCGCCTGGACGATGCTCGCGATGGTGACGGCCTGATAGACGTTCATGGCGTTGCGCTGCGCCCCGGCGGCGATGGGCGCGCCGTTGAACTTCTCGTTCGCGGTGTCGACCATCAGCGCCAGGAGCTTCTCCGGAGTCGTCTTCTCCTGGAGCGGATAGGTCGCCGGGAAGAGGTAGCCCTCCGGATTGCCCTCTGCGTCGTTCGGCAGTTTGAGGGCGGCCTTGGCCAGTGACTTCTTCGTGCTGCCCGCGGGCAGGGCGAGGGCCTTGTCGACGGCGGCGTAGACCTGGCTCGCCCGCCAGCCCTCCGGGATCACCAGGGTCATGGGCCTGACGTCCTCCTCGGGCACCAGGGTCAGCAGCGGCACCGCCACGGCGGTACCGACCACGACGGCTCCGGTCACGACGAGGGCGATCCGGCCCCGGCGCGTCAGTCGAATCGTGCTCCGTGGCGGAGTGTTCTTCTGCATGCGGGCACGGTAACCCGCATATCGGCATAAACCTGGCATATTTTCATCTTGTCGGTTCCAGTTGGGCGTCCCGGCGTACGAGCGCCGCGTACCGTCCGTCCCGCCCCAGGAGTTCCTCGTGGGTGCCGCGTTCGACCGCGCGCCCCGAGTCGAGGACCACGATCTGGTCGGCGCCCCGCACGGTGGAGAGCCGGTGGGCGATGGTCAGTGTGGTGCGGTTCGCCGACAGCGCGTCGATGGCGTCCTGGACGGCGGCCTCGGTCCGGGTGTCCAGCGCGCTGGTGGCCTCGTCGAGGATGAGGACCGGCGGGTCGCGCAGGATCGTCCGGGCAATGGCCAGGCGCTGCTTCTCGCCACCGGAGAAACGGTGACCGCGCTCGCCGACGACGGTGTCGTAGCCGTCGGGCAGGGCGGCGATGTGGTCGTGGATCTGCGCAGCCTTCGCCGCCTGGTGCAGCTCCTCGTCGGTGGCGTCGGGCTTGGCGAAGCGCAGGTTGTCGGCGACCGAGGCGTGGAAGAGGTACGTCTCCTGCGAGACGACGCCGACCGCGCGCGCCAGGGTGTCGAAGTCGAGGTCGCGGACGTCGACCCCGTCGAGGGTGACGCGGCCGCCCGTCACGTCGTAGAGGCGGGGCACCAGGTAGCCGAGCGTGGACTTGCCGGCGCCGGTGGGGCCGACGATCGCGAGGCTGCCGCCGGCCGGGACGGTGAGGTCGATGCGGTCGAGGACCGGGCCGCCCTTGTCGTCGTAGCCGAAGGAGACGTTCTCGAAGCGGACCTCGCCCTTGACCCGGTCGAGGCGGACCGGGTCCGCGCGTTCGGTGATGTCGATCGGCAGGTCGAGGTACTCGAAGATGCGCTGGAAGAGGGCGAGCGAGGTCTGGATCTGCACTCCGGTCGACAGGAGGCTCACGGCCGGGCGGAACAGGCCCTGCTGGAGCGAGACGAAGGCGACGATGGTGCCGATGGAGACCTGGGGGCCGCCCAGCTGGAGGGCCATGCCGGCGGTCCAGTAGATGACGGCGGGCAGGGCGGCCATGACGATCGTGATGACGGCCATGCGCCACCGGCCCGCCATGTTCGACCGCACCTCCAGGTCGACGAGTTCCTCGGACTCCTCGGCGAAGGACTTCGTCAGCGAGTCGGAGCGGCCCATCGTGCGGCCGAGCAGGATGCCGCTGACGGAGAGCGACTCGGTGACCGTGGCGGCCATGGCGGCCATCTGCTTCTGGCGCTGGGTGGTGATCTTCCGGCGTTCGTTGCCGACGCGGCGGCTGATCCAGACGAACACCGGCAGCAACAGCAGCGAGACGACGGTCAGGCGCCAGTCGAGGACGACCATCGCGACGATCGTGGCGACGACGCTGGTGAGGTTGGAGACCAGGGAGGTCGCGGTGGAGGTGACGGTGGCCTGCATGCCGCCGATGTCGTTGGCGATGCGGGACTGCACCTCGCCCGTGCGCGTGCGCGTGAAGAAGGCGAGGGACATGCGCTGGAGGCGGCCGTAGACGGCGGTGCGCAGGTCGTGCATGACGCGCTGGCCGACCGTCGTGGAGATCAGCGTCTGGAGGACGCCGAAGACGCTGGTGAGGACGGCGCTGAGGATCATGCCGAGGGCGAGCAGGCTGAGCAGGCCCGTACGCCCCTGCGGGATCGCGACGTCGAGGATCTCCTTCAGCAGGAAGGGCGTGGCGACCGACACCAGCGACGCGGCGCCGACCAGCAGGCCGACGATCGCGAGGCGGCCCCGGTAGGGGCGGAAGAGCCTGAGGATGCGGCGGACCTGCCGGGGCTCTTCCTTCGAGTCGGCGGGTGCGGTCCAGGGGGCTTCGTGGTCGGGGTGCATGGGCTCCTTCGAGAGAGCGATACGGCCGGGGCGAGGGCGGCGGATCGGATCGTAGCTCATTGTTACCTATACTCACAATGAACATCATCCTGATATTGTTCCCGCATGACCTCCCCCGACTCCGACGGCCTGCTCGCCGAGCAGTTGCTGCGGCTCACCCGCCGGGTGCACCGCATCCAGAAGCGCCATCTGGAGCATCGCGACCTCGGCATCACACCGGCCCAGTCCCGGCTGCTGCGCACCCTCGCGCACTGGGGGTCGCCGCCGCGCATGGCCGACCTGGCCGAGCGCCTGGAGGTGGTGCCCCGGGCCGTGACCACGCTGGTCGACGGGCTGGAGGCGAGCGGCAAGGTACGCCGGGTGCCGGATCCGGCGAACCGGCGGGTGATCCGCATCGAGCTCACGGACGACGGCCGGGGTGCGCTGCGCGAGCTGCGGGCGGCGCGCCGGTCGGCCGCGGAGGAGATCCTGGCTCCCCTGACGGAGCACCAGCGTGCGGCGCTGGGAGAGCTGCTGGACACGCTGATCGACGGGACGCCGGCGCGGTCCTGCTGACGCCCGGGAGGTCGGCCTGGGGTCTGTCCGGCGGATCATGCCGCAGAGGCGGGGCCCGGTGCGCCGATCTGCGGCGACGAGGTGCCGCCGATGATCCGCCGGACAGACCCTAGACTCCCGCCATGATCGCCGACCTGCAGTGCGTGGTGCTGGACTGCCCCGCCCCCTCAGAACTCGCCGGCTTCTACCGGTCGCTCCTCGGCGGTGCCGTCAACCAGCCGGACCGGCGGTGGTCCCTGGACGAGGACTGGGCGACGCTGCACACGCCGTCCGGCTTCGTGCTGGCCTTCCAGCGGGTGGCGGACTACCGGCCGCCGCGGTGGCCGGATCCCGCCCGGCCGCAGCAGTTCCACCTGGACTTCGGCGTCGCGGACCTGGATCGCGCGCAGGACCAGGTGCTGGCCGGGGGCGCCGAGGTGCTGGACGCCGGTACGGACGGGCGGAGTTGGCGGGTGTACGCGGACCCGGCGGGGCATCCCTTCTGCCTGGTGCGTCACTGAGCACACGAAGAGCCGCGGCCACCGCTCGCATTTCCCGAGCGGTGACCGCGGCTCACTCGCCTGCCGTCGTCAACTGACGTCGGCGACGGTCTCCTTGGTCTTCTGGGCCGGAACCTCCGCCGGCACGGGCTCGTCGCCGCCCTCCAGGTCCTCGGCCACGGTTTCGCCGTCCAGCACCTTCTTGGCCCGCTCGATGTCCAGCGCACCCTCCCAACGGGACACCGCGAACACGGCGACGCAGTTGCCGAGCAGGTTGGTGACGACGCGCATCGAGTCCATGATGCGGTCCACGCCGAGCAGCAGGGCGACGGCTCCGGCCGGAATGGCACCCAGGGACGAGGCCGTCGCGGACAGGGCGAGGAACGCCGAACCGGGGATGCCCGCCATGCCCTTGCTGGTCAGCATCAGCACCAGGACCACGGTGACCTGCTGGCCCAGGCTCAGGTCCACGCCCACGGCCTGGGCGATGAACAGCGTGCCGATGGACAGGTAGAGCGAGGCTCCGTCGAGGTTGAAGGAGTAGCCCGTGGGCAGCACCAGACCCACCGCGTCGTCGCGGGCACCGGCCCGGCGCAGCTTCTGCATCACGCGCGGCATGACCGACTCGGTGGACGCGGTGCCGAGCGCGAGCAGCATCTCCTCGCGGATGTAGCGCAGGAACTTCCAGAGACTGAGCCCGGTCACCATCCGCAGGGCGACGGCGAGCAGCACGACGAACAGCGCGGCCGCCACGTAGCAGAGCACGATGAGCTTGGCGTACGTCTTCATCACGCCCAGCCCGTAGTTGCCGACCAGGTGGGCCATCGCGCCGAACACCGCGATCGGGGCCAGCCGCATGACGAAGCCGACGACCGTGAAGATCACTTCCTGGGCCTGGTCGATGGCGGGCAGGATCTTCGGCACCTTGGTGTGCCCGAGGTGCAGCAGGGCGGCGCCCACCAGGCAGGCCAGGATGAGGACTTGGAGCAGTTCGTTCTCGGCGAAGGCGCCGACGAAGCTCTCGGGCAGCGCGTTGAGGACGAACTCGGTCGTCGAGGGCAGCTGACCACCGCCCGTCGTCTGGTTCACCGCAGCGGCGTCCAGCGAGGAGGGGTCGACGTTCATACCCTTGCCGGGTCCGACGACGTTGGCCGCGACGAGGCCGATGACCAGGGCGGCGGTGGAGGCGACCTCGAACCAGACGAGGGCCTTGACCCCGATCCGGCCGAACGCCTTCAGGTCACCGGCCTTGGCGATGCCGACGACGACCACACAGAACACCAGAGGCGAGATCACCGTCTTGATGAGCCGGGTGAAACCGTCGCCGAGCGGCTGGAAAGCCGTGGCCGTATCCGGCCACAGCTTCCCGACGACGATTCCCAGGACGAGCGCGCAGAGGACCTGCGTGAACAGTGAGGTACGCAGGGTGCGTGCGACGCGCCGCGGTAGGGACGGTACGGACGGTGGCACGGGGCCTCCTAGGGGGACGGGGCACACAGAGGCCGGAGGGGACTTCTGTAATACGGAAAGCGGTTTCCGTAGCCGTACACTCTGGAGGCTGTCTTGATCGCGCACAAGACCGCAACGTTTCAGCCATGTAAAAGTGCCCTAAGTGAGGCATGTCACACAGGCCACACCGGCCCCCTCAGCAACGACGGCGGTCCTCCGTGAGAACCCCCTGCATCGCGGTCAGCGTGCGGTCGTAGCAGCCGTGCGCGCCGTGGAGCCGATAGCGCTCGCTCGTCGTGCCGACCGCGTGCCGCTGGTCGCGGGGCACGTTCGCCGTGTAGGTGGCGTCGCCCGTGTAGGAGTCGTCGAGCCGTGACCACGCCGTACGGCGGCCGCCGCGCGTCTCGACGGTCGTGGCGCGGTCGCCGAGGGTCAGCACGGTGCGCAGCCGGTCGCCCGCGCCGAGGGTGGTCGTGCCGTCCATCGTGTAGGTCCGGTGCGTACGCGTGGTGCGGGCCGGTCCGCGTCCGTCGACGGTCACCGACTCGCCGTCGGTCCAGGTGGCATCGAGGGCGTCGGTCGTCTCGCCGTCCACCCAGCGGTGCTCGGAGGCGTTGACGAGCGAACGGCTGACTGTGGTCGTGACGCGGCCGTGCGAGGTGTCGACGTATCCGGCGGCGGTCAGCCGGTGGGCGCCCTCGGTGTCGACCCGGTGCTCCGAACCGGCTGTATATGACGAGGAGTTGGCGAGGTCGCCCGCCTTGTGCACGGTGAGCTTCCCGGGAACGTGGGCGCGCTGCTCGTCCTGCCAGACGAGGACGTTCACGGGGGTGCTCCAGCCGGTCTGCCCCTCGGGCACGCCGACGACCGAGACCTCGACGCGGTGCGGGCGGCCGTCGTTGAGGAGCCCGGCGAAGGGGGTGAGGTCGTAGGTGATCGGCTTGATGTCGAAGGCACGCGGGCCCGGGATCACGTACCAGAGGAACGGGTTGGACCAACCGCCGGTCCACACGGTGGGGAACGGTGCGGCGATGCCCGCGAGCCGGCCGTCCACACGGATCTGCACCTCGCGGTAGGGGCCCTGGCCCGCCTTGCAGGAGTACGGCGCCGGGTCGGGCACCGTCAGGTACCAGTACTCCTCGCAGCCGCCGCCGGAGCCGGTGGCGTACACCTCGGCGACGACGCGTTCGCTGTTGCGCGGGGTCGTGAGGGTGCTCGCGCCATCGGCCCTCTGGCCGAGGGTGAGGACCCGGTCGGGGCTCTTCCCGTCGGGGCGGCCCTGGTGGAACGTCAGTGTGACCTTGACGTCGAGGACACCCGTGTAGGTGTCGTCGACGACGTTCCCGATGAGCATCTCGACGTCCTGGCGGCTGCGGAAGGTGTCGCTGTAGCGGGTGACGTCCTTCTCCACCGACCACTCGATGCCGTCGGGCGAGGGCTGCGGTGTCGACGTACGGAAGACCTCGACCCCGCCGACGTGCAGGTAGCCGAGCCGGTCATACTGGCGCCCCTTGACCTTGCCGTCGAGCCGCAGCACCACCTTGCTCCAGCGGTCGCCGCAGTCGCCGGGCGGCGTGTACGTGCCCCGGTACGGGGTGAAGTCGCGGAACTGCGCCTGGGCGACGGTGATTTGGCAGGACCTGCCGCCGGGCTTCGTGACGGACGGGGCGGCCGTGACCGGGTCGTGCCAGTCGGTGCCGAACTCGGCGGGGACGTCGGCCGCACGGGCGGGACCGGCCCCCAGGAGGGTGCTCGCCAGGAGGGTCGCTCCCGCAAGCATGGACATGACGATCCGTCTCTTCATGGGCGGTGTTCTACGGGGAGTCCGCCGCCTCCGCAATGAGCACCGGCCCGCCAGGACACCCACTTCCCACCCCTGTCGGCCGGTTCCGTTCGGTGGGTCGAAAACCGGTTGCCTCCGACCACGTGGCGACGCGAACCTGTCACGGTTTGTTGCCGTCGGCCGAACCCCCATCCCCCCTGACACGAGCCACTGGGACGTCATGCAGATTCAAGACCTTCCGTATCCCGACCCCGGCGTGCCGGACGCGCGTTCGGGTCCCCGATTCCTGTGGTGGCTCTTCCGGAATCAGCTGGACGGGCAGCTCAAGTCGCTGGCCTGGGGGCTGCTGCACTTCGCCTCCGTCGCCGCGCTGCCGTTCTGCGTCGGTGTCGCCGTACAGGCCGTCGTCGACCGCTCCGGCGGGCAACTCGCCCTGGGGGGCGGCCTGCTGGCGCTGGCCTGCGCCGGCAACGCGGTCGGCGGCACCTTCCTGCACCGCAGCGCCGTCACCAACTGGATCACGGCGGCCGCCCGCGTCCAGCAGCTGCTCGCCCGCAAAGCCGCCCAGTTGGGCTCGGCGCTGACCCGGCGCGTCGCCGCCGGTGAGGTCGTGGCGGTCTCCACGGGTGACGTCGAGAAGATCGGCTGGTTCGTGGAGGCCTGGTCGCGGTTCACCGCGGCTCTGGTCACCATCGTGCTGGTCTGCGCCGCCCTGCTCGTCTACCAGCCCGCGCTCGGCGTCGTCGTCGCCGTGGGCCTGCCCGTGCTGGCGCTCGCCGTGCTGCCCCTGCTGCCCCGCGCCACCCGGCGTGCCGACGTGCAGCGCGAGAAGGCCGGACGCGCCACCGAACTCGCCTCGGACACCGTCGCCGGTCTGCGCGTGCTGCGCGGCATCGGCGGTGAGGAACTGTTCCTCGACCGCTACCGCCGCGCCTCCCAGGAGGTCCGGCACGCCGCGGTGCGCAGCGCCCGGATGTGGTCCCTGATCTCCGCGATCCAGGTCCTGCTGCCGGGACTGCTGCTCATCGCCGTGGTCTGGTACGGCGTGCACCTGGCGCGCCAGGGCCGGATCACCGTCGGCGAACTGGTCACCGTCTACAGCTCGGTGATGGTCCTCACCTATCCGCTGCGGCACTTCGAGGAGATCGCCATGGCGTACTCCTTCTCCCGGCCGTCCGCCGAACGGGCCGCGGGCGTGCTGGCGCTGGAGCGGGCCACGGACACCGCCGGGACGCTCGGGGCCGACCTCCCCTCCGGAGATCTGTACGACCCGGACACCGGGCTGCTCGCGAACGGCGGCCTGCTCACCGCCGTGGTGTGCGGCGACCCGGACGCGGCGGGCCGGCTGGCGGAACGGCTGGGCGGACACCCGGCGCAGGAGGGCCCCTCGGCGCTGCTGGGCGGCGTGCCGCTCGACGAACTCCCACTCGACTGCGCCCGTACGGCCGTCCTCGTCCAGGACAAGGACCCGGTGCTGCTGTCCGGCTCGCTGCGCGAACTGTTCGACGTACCCGCGTCGGGCGCCGTCGCACCGCGGGCGGCGCTGGCCGCCGCGCAGTGCGACGACGTGCTGGCGGCGCTGGTCCAGGGCTCGGTGGACGCCGCCGACCCCATGGACGCCCGGATCACCGAACGGGGCCGGTCCCTGTCCGGTGGCCAGCGCCAGCGGCTCGCGCTCGCCCGGTCGCTGATCACGGACCCGGAGGTGCTCGTCCTGGACGAGCCGACCTCGGCCGTCGACTCGCACACCGAGGCACGGATCGCGCAGGGCGTGCGGGAGCTGCGCGCGGGGCGCACGACCGTGGTGTTCACCTCCTCGCCGCTGCTGCTGGACCGCGCCGACCGGGTCGTGTTCCTGCACGACGGCGCGGTCGCGGCGACCGGCACCCACCGCGACCTGGTGCACACCGAGCCCCGCTACCGGGCGGTCGTCACGCGCGAGACGGAAGACGAGGCCGCACTGAACGGCGCGGTCGTCCTGACGGACGTACTGGAAGAACTGGAAGAGATCGAGGAGAAGGCATGATCGGCGTGGCGCCACCGGCGTACGACCCGGCGGCCCCGACTACGGCGAACACCCTGCCGGTCGGTGCCCCCGCGACCGTCCGCGCCTATGTGGCCGAACTGCTGCGCCGGCACCGCCGGGCGTTCCTGCTGCTCGTCGCCGTCAACACGGTCGCCGTCGTCGCCTCGATGGCCGGTCCGTGGCTCCTGGGCGGAGTCGTGGAGCGGGTGTCCGACGGGGCTCGGGACCTGCGGCTGGAGCTCACGGCGGGACTGTTCGTGACGGCGCTGGTCGTCCAGGCCGTGTTCGTCCGCCAGGTGCGGCTGCGTGGCGCGATGCTCGGCGAGCGGATGCTGGCCGACCTGCGCGAGGACTTCCTCGTACGGTCGGTCGGGCTGCCGCCCGGCGTGCTGGAGCGGGCCGGGACCGGCGACCTGCTGTCGCGGATCACCACGGACATCGACCGGCTGGCCAACGCCATGCGCGAGGCCGTGCCGCAGCTGTCGATCGGCGTGGTGTGGGTGGTGCTGCTGATGGGCGGGCTGGTCGTCACGGCGCCGCCGCTGGCGCTCGCCGTGCTGCTCGCCCTGCCGCTGCTGATCGTCGGCTGCCGCTGGTACTTCCGGCGGGCACCGGCCGCCTACCGCTCGGAGGCCGCCGGGTACGCCGCCGTGGCCGCCGCGCTCGCCGAGACCGTGGACGCCGGGCGCACCATCGAGGCGCACCGCCTCGGCGACCGGCGCGTCGCGCTGTCGGAGCGCCGGATCCGGGAGTGGACGGCCTGGGAGCGCTACACGCTGTGGCTGCGGTCGGTGCTCTTCCCGGTCGTCAACGTCACCCACGTGACCGTGCTCGCCTCGGTCCTGCTGGTCGGCGGCGTGTTCGCCCTGCACGGCTGGATCGACGTCGGCCAGCTCACGACGGGCGCGCTGATCGCCCAGATGCTCGTCGACCCGGTGGGCATGATCCTGCGCTGGTACGACGAGCTCCAGGTGGCCCAGGTGTCGCTGGCCCGGCTCGTCGGGGTCCGGGACATCGAGCCGGACGCCGGCGACCCCTCCGTGTCCCCCGACGGACGCCATGTGCACGCAGACCGGGTGCATTTTGGCTACGTGGAGGGCGTGGACGTCCTGCGCGAGGTGTCCCTGGAGGTCTCCCCCGGCACCCGGCTGGCCCTGGTCGGCCCCTCGGGTGCGGGCAAGTCGACGCTGGGCCGACTGCTCGCCGGGATCTACGCGCCCCGGGACGGCCGGATCACCCTGGGCAGCGCCGAGCTGTCCCGGATGCCGGCGGAACGCGTCCGCGCCCACGTCGCCCTCGTCAACCAGGAGCACCACGTCTTCGTGGGCTCGCTGCGCGACAACCTCCGGCTCGCCCGGACCGGCGCCGGTGACGCCGAGCTGTGGGCGGCGCTGGGCGCGGTCGACGCGGACGGCTGGGCCCGGGCGCTCGACGACGGCCTGGACACCGAGGTCGGCTCGGGCGGTCTGACGCTCACCCCGGCCCAGGCCCAGCAGGTCGCCCTGGCCCGCCTGGTGCTGGCGGACCCGCACACCCTGGTCCTGGACGAGGCGACATCCCTGCTCGACCCGCGCGCCGCCCGCCACCTGGAACGATCCCTGGCCAAGGTCCTCGACGGCCGCACCGTCGTCGCCATCGCCCACCGCCTCCACACGGCCCACGACGCGGACGTCATCGCCGTCGTCGAGAACGGCCGCATCAGCGAACTGGGCAGCCATGACGAACTGGTGGCGGCGGACGGGGCGTATGCGGCGTTGTGGAGGTCGTGGCACGGGTGACAAGCGGGGCCGGCCGGGGCCGGACCGGTCCGGCCCGGTCGGCCCCGCTTCGTCCGGCCCCGGTCGGCCCCGCCTCCCGGTCGGTAGCCGCCGGAGGCGTTCCGTGGCGTTGCGCGGTCCCGAAGCGGGGTGGAAGGCTGGAATCAGGCACCGGCTCGGGGGATCGCCCGGGAACCGCGGCAGCGGTCCGGCGGCGGGCGGCGTCAGTGCTCCGTGTGGCGGCGGCCCGGCGCGGGCCCCGGTGTGAACGGGCCCGCCCCACCCCCTGGAGGTACCCGTGAAGAGCTCCGACGGCTGGGGAGACGACGTCTACCAGCCGGAACCATCCGAGCAGAGAGAGGACACGGGGCTGCTCGACGCCGAGGACACCCTGGAGTACGACGGCGTCGACGATCCCCTCGACCGGGGCTGGTCCCCTCCCGAGCGGCCCTGGGCCGTGGAGCACACCGGCGTCACGGCGGCGGAGCGGCTGCGGGGCGAGACGCTGGACCAGCGGCTCGCCGAGGAGCTGCCGGAGCCCGTCGCCCCGGACGGTGACGGTCTCGGGGACTGCCAGGGCACCGACGGGGAACTCCTGGACAACGAGGTCGGCGCCGCCCGCTCCGGCCGGCTCGTGGCCCCCGACGAGGGCGCGCACGAGGACGAGGAGAGCGCGCTGGTCGCCATGGACGTGGGCATCGACGGCGCGGCGGCGTCGGCCGAGGAGGCAGCCGTGCACATCGTCGACGAGGACGTCCTGCCCGGCTGATCGCGGAACCGACCCGAGCCGCACGAGGAGCAGCCATGCAGCAGGACAAGCACCCCGACTACCACGCCGTCGTCTTCCGCGACCGGGCCGCCGGTTACGCGTTCCTGACCCGGTCCACCGCGACCAGCGACCAGACCATCGAGTGGGACGACGGCGAGACCTATCCGGTCGTGGACGTGGAGATCTCCTCGGAGAGCCACCCCTTCTACACGGGCAAGGCCCGCACGGTGGACTCGGAGGGCCGGGTCGCCGCGTTCGAGCGCCGGTACGGCGGCCGCTGAGCCCCCTCCTCCGGCTCGGCAGGCGCTCAGATGACGTTGAGCGCCGCCGCGCAGCCCACCCCGCCGAGCAGCATGAACACCGGCATCAGCACCTTGAGCTCGACCCAGCTGCCCGCCCGGAACCGCATGAACTTCGGCGGCCCGACCGGGTACCAGCGCTTGCGCCCGACGGGAATCGGCCACAGGATCGGGCAGCCGGAGACGGTCAGCGCGTCCCCGATGTCGTGCACGATCGCGCCGAGCACGACCGGCAGCCCCAGCCACAGGTACTCCTGGCCCGGCGCCGTGAACAGCCAGTCCGCGCCGTTGCCCGGCTTGTCCAGCACACCCGCGAGGATCCACGCGGTGGCCGCGGCCAGCAGCCACACCAGGACCTCGCTGCTGGAGCCGCGCGTCGCCCGCCACAGCAGACCCTCGATGGCCAGGACCATGTGCACGAAGAGGATCGCCAGCACCCCCCAGCGGTCGCTGGTGATCGCAACGACCGAGGTGCCCACACCGATGAGCACCGCCCACAGCCAGGTGTGCGTGAGCGTCCGGTGCCCGCCGGAGCGGCGCGGATCGCCCTGCTTCTTGGTGGCCTTGTAGACGGCGTACGACAGCTTGTCGACGATCTCGCACAGCCAGCGCGACACCGGTCCGAAGGACCGCGAGATGGTGGCCGCCTTGTGGTCGAGGTCCGGGGCGAGCGCGGCACCGGCACAGATCAGAGCGCCGACGAGGAGGACCGGCCAGGGCATCGGGTGCCCAGCCGCAGCGGCGGCCGCACCGACGCCGAGCCAGGCGGCGGCGCCCGACAGTGAGTGTGCTGGTCCCATCATCGGCGTTGCCCGCCCCATTCCTCGTGTACCGCTGTCCAGTTGACCGGCGCCCTGACATCCCGTCGGCGACACAGCGTAGCGTTCGCGATCTTCGTGCCCGCAGCCGATTCCCGCATCGGGCAGGAGGCCAGGCAAGATGGGGGCGTGACCCTCATCGATCAGCTGCCGCCGACCGCCGACCCCGACGCCCTGTACGAAGCCTTCGAGTCGTGGGCCGGTGAGCGGGGGCTCACGCTCTATCCCCACCAGGAGGAGGCGCTGATCGAGGTGGTCTCCGGCGCGAACGTGATCGTGTCGACGCCCACCGGTTCCGGCAAGAGCATGATCGCGGCGGGTGCGCACTTCGCCGCGCTGGCCCGGGACGAGGTCACCTTCTACACCGCCCCGATCAAGGCGCTGGTGTCGGAGAAGTTCTTCGAACTGTGCAAGATCTTCGGCACGGAGAACGTCGGCATGCTGACCGGCGACGCGTCCGTCAACGCCGACGCCCCCGTGATCTGCTGCACCGCCGAGGTGCTCGCGTCGATCGCGCTGCGCGACGGCAAGGACGCGGACGTCGGCCAGGTCGTGATGGACGAGTTCCACTTCTACGCGGAGGGCGACCGCGGCTGGGCCTGGCAGATCCCGATCCTGGAGCTGCCGCAGGCACAGTTCGTGCTGATGTCGGCGACGCTCGGCGACGTCTCCTTCTTCGAGAAGGACCTCAACCGCCGCACCGG
Source organism: Streptomyces azureus (assembly GCF_001270025.1). Taxonomy (NCBI): domain Bacteria; kingdom Bacillati; phylum Actinomycetota; class Actinomycetes; order Kitasatosporales; family Streptomycetaceae; genus Streptomyces; species Streptomyces azureus. Next base: position 22,615 of record NZ_DF968292.1, read on the forward strand.
CCGCCCGACGGCGGTGGTCCGCTCGGCGACCCGTCCGGTGCCCCTGTCGTACGAGTACCGGTACACGCCTCTCACGGAGACGCTCACCGACCTGCTGGCAGCCCGGCAGGCTCCCGTCTACATCGTGCACTTCACGCAGGCGCAGGCCGTGGAGCGGGCGCAGGCGCTGATGAGCATCAACATGTGCTCGCGCGAGGAGAAGGAGCAGATCGCCGACCTGATCGGCAACTTCCGCTTCACCACCAAGTTCGGTCGTAACCTCTCCCGTTACGTCCGGCACGGCATCGGCGTCCATCACGCCGGCATGCTGCCCAAGTACCGCCGCCTGGTGGAGAAGCTCGCCCAGGCCGGCCTGCTGAAGGTCATCTGCGGCACGGACACCCTCGGCGTGGGCGTCAACGTCCCCATCCGCACGGTGCTGTTCACGGCCCTCACCAAGTACGACGGCACGCGCGTCCGCACGCTGCGCGCCCGGGAGTTCCACCAGATCGCGGGGCGTGCCGGCCGGGCCGGTTACGACACGGAGGGCTTCGTCGTCGCGCAGGCGCCCGAGCACGTCGTCGAGAACGAGAAGGCCCTCGCCAAGGCAGGTGACGATCCGAAGAAGCGCCGCAAGGTCGTCCGCAAGAAGGCCCCGGAGGGCTTCGTCGCGTGGTCGGAGCAGACCTTCGAGAAGCTCATCACGTCCGAACCGGAGCCACTGAGCTCCCGGTTCCGGGTGACGCACACGATGCTGCTGTCGGTGATCGCCCGCCCCGGCAACGCCTTCGAGGCGATGCGCCACCTGCTGGAGGACAACCACGAGCCGCGCAAGCAGCAGTTGCGGCACATCCGCCGGGCCATCGCGATCTACCGCTCGCTGCTGGACGGCGGCATCGTCGAGAAGCTCGACGAGCCGGACGCGAGCGGCCGCATCGTCCGCCTCACCGTCGACCTCCAGCAGGACTTCGCGCTCAACCAGCCGCTGTCCACGTTCGCGCTGGCCGCGTTCGAGCTGCTGGACCCCGAATCGCCGTCGTACGCGCTCGACATGGTGTCCGTGGTCGAGTCCACCCTGGACGACCCGCGGCAGATCCTCGCCGCCCAGCAGAACAAGGCGCGCGGCGAGGCCGTGGCCGCGATGAAGGCGGACGGCGTCGAGTACGAGGAGCGCATGGAGCGCCTCCAGGACATCACGTACCCGAAGCCCCTGGAGGAGCTGCTCTTCCACGCGTACGACACCTACCGCAAGAGCCACCCCTGGGTCGGCGACCATCCGCTGTCGCCGAAGTCGGTCATCCGTGACATGTACGAACGGGCGCTGTCCTTCACGGAGTTGGTGTCCCACTACGAGCTGGCGCGCACCGAGGGCATCGTGCTGCGCTACCTCGCCAGCGCCTACAAGGCCCTCGACCACACCGTCCCGGACGACCTCAAATCCGAGGACCTCCAGGATCTGATCGAGTGGCTGGGCGAGATGGTGCGCCAGGTCGACTCCAGCCTGTTGGACGAGTGGGAGCAGCTCGCCAACCCGGAGGAGATGACCGCCGAGGAGGCCCAGGAGAAGGCCGACGAGGTCAAGCCGGTCACGGCCAACGCGCGTGCCTTCCGCGTCCTGGTCCGCAACGCCATGTTCCGCCGGGTCGAGCTGGCCGCCCTCGACCAGGTCGGGGAACTGGGCGAGATGGACGCGGAGTCCGGCTGGGACGCCGACGCGTGGGGCGAGGCGATGGACAAGTACTGGGACGAGTACGACGACCTCGGCACCGGCCCCGACGCCCGCGGCCCCAAGCTGCTGCTCATCGAGGAGGAGCCGGAGAACGCCCTGTGGCGGGTCCGGCAGATCTTCCACGACCCGAACGGCGACCACGACTGGGGCATCAGCGCGGAGGTCGACCTGACCGCCTCGGACGCGGAGGGCCGAGCGGTCGTCCGGGTCACCGACGTCGGCCAGCTGTGAACGGCCCGGCAGCAGCGAGCACAGGAGAATCCCACCCATGACGACGAACCCGGCCGAGAGACTGGTCGACCTGCTCGATCTGGAGCAGATCGAGGTCAACATCTTCCGTGGCCGCAGCCCGCAGGAGTCCCTCCAGCGAGTCTTCGGCGGCCAGGTGGCGGGCCAGGCCCTGGTCGCCGCCGGCCGCACCACGGACGGCGACCGGCCCGTGCACTCGCTGCACGCTTACTTCCTGCGCCCGGGCATCCCGGGCGTGCCGATCGTCTACCAGGTCGAGCGGGTGCGCGACGGGCGGTCGTTCACGACCCGCCGGGTCACGGCCGTGCAGCAGGGCCGTACGATCTTCAATCTCACCGCCTCCTTCCACAAGCCGGAGGAGGGCAGCTTCGAGCACCAGCTGCCGCCGGCCCGCAAGGTCCCGGACCCGGAGTCACTGCCCACGGTCACGGACGAGATCCGGGAGCATCTTGGCGCACTGCCCGAGCAGTTGGAGCGGATGGCCCGCCGCCAGCCCTTCGACATCCGCTACGTGGACCGGCTGCGGTGGACCACCGAGGAGGTCGCGGACGCCGAGCCGCGCAGCGCCGTGTGGATGCGCGCGGTCGGGCCGCTCGGTGACGACCCGCTCGTGCACACCTGCGCCCTCACCTACGCCAGCGACATGACCCTCCTGGACGCCGTCCGTATCCCGGTCGAGCCGCTGTGGGGCCCGCGGGGCTTCGACATGGCGTCACTGGACCACGCCATGTGGTTCCACCGCCCGTTCCGGGCCGACGACTGGCTGCTGTACGACCAGGAGTCGCCCATCGCGGTCGGCGGCCGCGGTCTGGCCCGGGGCCGGATCTACGACCGTGAGGGCCGGCTGGTCGTGTCGGTCGTGCAGGAGGGGCTCTTCCGCAAGCTGGACTGACCTGGTCATATGCAGGTCGGGGCCGCTGTTCGGGGCTCCGATCGCGCCCATGCCCCGTTCCGGCGACCATGGCAGGAGGAGGCACTCTGCCGGCGTCACATGCCCGCTGATCCGGGAGGTGGCCACGCTGCACACCGTGCTCCCCGTCGTCTTCGCGGTCTGCGCGGCCCTCAGCAACGCCGTCGCGACGGTGTTGCAGCGCAAGGCGGCGCTCACCGTGCCGCGCTCCCAGGGGTTCAGGGCCGGGCTGATCGCCGACCTGCTGCGCCGGCCCGTCTGGCTGGCCGGCATCCTCGCGGTGATCGGCGCCGCCGTGTGCCAGGCGCTGGCGCTGGCGACCGGTCCGCTGACGATCGTGCAGCCGCTGTTCGTGCTGGAGCTGCCGCTGACCCTCGTCGTCGCGTCGCTGCTGATGCACCGGCATCTGCCGCGCACGGGCTGGCTGGCCGTGACGGTGGTGGTGGCCGGGCTGGCGGTCGCGCTCGCCGCCGCGTCCCCGACCGGCAATCGCACCCATGTGGAGCTGAACCGCTGGATCCCCGCGCTCGCCGTGTGCGCCGGGGCGGTCGCCGGCCTCGCCGTCGCCGCCCTGCGGCGCCCGGAGGGCCGGGCCCGGGCGGCGTGTCTGGGTGCCGCGACTGCGATCAGCTACGCGGTCACCGCGGCGTTGATGAAGGCCGCCATCCACATCCTCGACGGGCAAGGACTCGTGTCATTCCTCACCGCCTGGCAGACCTACGCGTTCGCCGCGACCGGCGTGTGCGCGCTGTTCCTGCTGGAGAACGCGATGCAGGCCGGTCCCCTGGTCGCCTCACAGCCCGCGCTCACCCTCGGCGACGCGATGGTGAGCCTCGCCCTCGGTATCACCCTCTACGAGGAGACGGTCCGCACCGGGTGGTGGCTGCTGCCCCAGCTGTCCGGTGTCGCGCTGATCGCCGCAGGGGTGCTCGCCCTGTCGCGGATTCCGTTCACGCAGTCGCTCATGGCGCCGGACGAGGAACGCCGGACGGCGGGAGTGCCATGAGAGCCGGGGTGCCCTGCGATCCGGGAGTGCCCTGAGTGCCGGGACCGCCCTGAGGTCGCAGGAGGTCGCCGACTGACTGGCCCCCGGCGACTGTCCGGTCCAGGCCAGCCCTGGCTGAGCCCTGACGCCCGGCGACCGACCGGCCCTGGGCGGACGGATCACCCTTCCGGCTGGCATCGCGGGCACCACACCGTGCCACGGCCCGCCATCCGGGACCGGCGCAGACCGCTGCCGCAGCGCGGGCACCTGGGATCGGGGTCGTCACGATGTCCGGTGAGCCAGGAGTCCCGCGGCGGCACGCAGCCGGCGCTGACGGCGGACCGCAGGGTTCTGCGCATCTCGGTGTACAGGCGACGGCGGTCGTCCTGGGTGAGCTCACGCGCCGGGCGGCCGGGGGGCAGCCGGGCACGCCACAGGATCTCGTCGGCGAGCAGATTGCCGAGGCCGGCCAGGACGGACTGGTCGGTGAGCGCGGTCTTCAGGTGACCTCGGCGCGACGAGAGCACGGCCTCGAACTCCGCGCGGTCCACCGCCATCGCGTCGGGGCCCTGCCGACCGAGCAGCCGGTCGAGGTCGGAGTCGTCGTGGGCCAGCCACAGGCCCTGGAGCTTGCGCTGGTCCCGGAAGCGCAGCTGACGGTTCCCGCTCAGGGTGAACAGCACCCGGTCGGGGGCCTCGACGGCATCGTCTGGACGACCGCAGACCAGCCGGCCGGTCATGCCGAAGTGCAGCACCAGGGTGGGGCCGCCGGTGCGGGCGAGCAGCCACTTGCCGTGCCGGTCCGGGGTTCCGAACCGCCGGCCCTCCAGCGCGTCACGCAGGCCCCGAACCCCGACTCCGTGCAGGACGCCCGCGTCCCGCACCTCGACATGCCGCACGACCCGTCCCCTCGCACAGGACTCGAGCACCTGCCGGAAGCCCTCGACATCAGGCAGCTCGGGCATGATGGAGGGGTCAGGATTCCTGGAGGACGGACAGCACGTTCCCCGCCGGGTCGGTGAACCACGCGATCAGCGGGCCGCCCCCGCGGAAGATGCCCTTGTCGTCCGCCTTGAGGTGGTCGTAGCGCTCGAAACGCACCCCCCTTCTGCTCAGCTCGTCGACCGCCGCCTCGATGTCGTCGACGGGGAAGTTGAGGATGGTGTAGGTCGCCGGGGTGTGGTCCTCCTTCGGGTAGACCAGGATGTCCCGGCCGCCCGCGATGTGCAGGATCAGCATGCCGTGCTCTTCCGAGACGCGGAGTCCCAGCGTGTCGCCGTAGAACTTCCTGGCCGCCTCGATGTCGTTCACGGAGAACCCGCTGTACGCCTTCGTCGTACCGAACATGATCGCCTCCCGGACATAGTCTCCTCACAGATGGGACCGGGGCGCATCCGGAAACTCATCGCTTATCGGGCGGACAGCGGGGCGCGCCCTCCGCCCCGGCAGGGGGCACCCGGCAGGAGGCGCCGGGCAGGGGGCGCCGGGGTCACCCGGCAGGCCGCCGGCCTCTGCGGCGCAGCCAGCCCAGGAGGCCGTGGGAAGGCGTGTGGTCCGGGGGCACGGACCGGACTTCCGCCGGAGCTGCGACAGGCTCCGGCGCTGAGGTCGGAGCCGGTACCTGCCCTGAGGCCGGTCCCGGGGCCGGGCGTGGTGCCGGGTGTCGCCTTCGGGCCGCTTCCACCGTGTGGGCGAGATCCGCACGGAACCAGGCCACTTCGTCCGGCTCGCTCGCCGTCATGAGCTCCTGGGCCCGGTCGGCGGCGGGCGATGCGGACGCGCCGTGCGCCGGGAGCCGGGGGCGGCAGCGGTTCAGGTGGGCGCGCTCGTACGGGTCCTCGACGACCTCCGCCACGTCGGCCGGGTCGAGGAGGCAGGCGACGGCCGCCGCGTGCGCCCACGGGTCGTCTCCCGCCTGCCGCAGCAGGAACCCGATGTGCCGGCCCCGCCAGTTGCGGGGACGCCGGTCCAGCCCAGCCTTCAGCCCTTCCCGAACCTGCGCGGGCGCGCGGCCGGTCAGCAGCCGGGCGTTGCTCTCCTCGGCCGCGAACTGCCGTAGTTCCTCGGCCAGATAGAGCCATACGACGGTGCGGTAGCGGTTGAGATAGAAGCGCACGGGGACAAGCAGGCCGAAGCGCGCGAGGCTCGTGAACCTGGCGGGAGTCACGTCCATGAGCTTGGCGCCCTCGCTGGTTCCTGCGGTCGCGACGCGCTCGCGCAGTGTGTCCGGAAAGCCGTCATCGGCGCGCAGCCGGTCGATCTCGGCGCGGGCTACCCGCCGGCCTCCGCCTCCTTCGTCGGGGACGGTCCGGATGAGTCCGAGATTCACCGCCAGGTCGAACTCACGCCGCCTGAGGTCGAGTTCGCGGGCGGCCCGGCTCGGGGCGCAGGTGAGGCAGTCGGTTTTCGCGATGGTGCCTGACATGGTCGGTCTCCCCCGTGGAGTCGGCGGCTCACGCCGTGTGCGGTCGCCGTGAAAAAACCGTAGCCGCTTCGGCGCACGTCGTGGCGAGCCTGTGGATAACTCCGCGGGGGTGACGAATGTGCAGGTCAGACGCCAGTTTCCGGTTTCCGTTCGGGCTGGCGTTCATCCACGTCGAGGTGCTCGCCGACCCGGTTGACCAGAAGTGTCATCTCGTAGGCGATCTGGCCGATGTCGGCCTCCGCGCCGCTGAGGACGCACAGACAACTGCCCGTGCCGGCCGCGGTGACGAAGAGCACCGCGTCGTCGAACTCGATCATCGTCTGGCGTACGCTGCCCGCGCCGAAGTGCCGTCCCGAGCCCTTGGCCAGGCTGTGCAGTCCGGACGACACGGCCGCGAGGTGCTCCGCATCCTCGCGGCGCAGCCCGGTACTCGCCCCTGTCACCAGACCGTCGTTGGACAGGACCAGTGCGTGCCGCACCTGGTGGACGCGCTCGGTCAGGTCGTCCAGCAGCCAGTCCAGTCCCTGGTTCTGCGCCATGTTCCGATCTCCCCGTTTTCTCCCCGTGCGATTCTCCTCCTGGCCGGAGGATCTCCACGCCAGCCTTCCCCACGACCGCTGTCGGGGCAAGGAGGATGGGAGCCACGGCAGAGAAGATGACCGACGCGCAATGGCGGCAGTTCGTTTCCTACGGGACCCGCACCGGAAAGCTCTCCACGGTACGGGCCGACGGGGGCCCGCACGTGACCCCGATCTGGTTCGTCCTGGACGGCGACGAGCTGGTGTTCAACACCGGCAAGGACAGCGTGAAGGGGCGCAATCTGATCCGTGACGGCCGGGTCGCCCTGTGTGTGGACGACGACCGGCCGCCCTACTCCTTCGTGGTGGTGCGGGGCCGCGCCCGCGTCTCGGAGGACCTCGACGAGATACGGCACTGGGCCACCCGCATCGGGGCCCGGTACATGGGCGAGGAGCGCGCCGAGAAGTTCGGCGCCCGCAACGGCGTCCCGGGCGAACTCCTGGTTCGGGTCACCATCGACAGGGTCCTGGCGGAGCGGGACGTCGCGGACTGACGGAGAGGAACCCGCCTCAGCCGACCGAGTCGAGAAGCCGGGCGGTGTGCATCCGCCCGGCGTACTCGACGAGCCGGATCAGCACCTCCTTCCCCGAGTCGCGGTCCCGGGCGTCGCACAGCACCACGGGCGTCCCGCGGTCGAGGTCGAGGGCGCGTGAGACATCCGGGGCGCCGTGCCGCCGTGCGCCCGCGAAGCAGTTGACGGCCACCACGAACGGGATGCGCCGGTGCTCGAAGTAGTCGACCGCGGGGAAGCAGTCCTCCAGGCGGCGGGTGTCCGCGAGGACCACCGCGCCGAGCGCCCCTTGTGACAACTCGTCCCACAGGAACCAGAACCGGTCCTGGCCCGGCGTGCCGAACAGGTACAGGGAGAGGCCGGAGCGGATGGTGATGCGTCCGAAGTCCATGGCGACGGTCGTGGTGGTCTTGTGGTCCACACCGTCGGTGTCGTCCACCAACTGGCCGGCTTCGCTGAGCAGTTCCTCCGTGCGCAGCGGCCGGATCTCGCTGACGGCGCCGACCAGGGTGGTCTTGCCCACGCCGAACCCGCCGGCGACCAGTATCTTCAACGCCAGTGCGGAGGCCTCGCCGCCGGTGGCGTCGGAGTGCTCGGAAACCATTGATCACTTCTCTCGGGAGTGCCGGCAAGGGATGAGGTGAGTACGTGGGCGGTGTGTCGGCATCTACAGCGCCCTCAGTCCTGCGATCACCTCGCGCAGGATGCGCTCGTCGGGCAGCTGTGCCGGCGGCACGGGGCGGCTGACGGTGACGCAGCCGAGTTCCAGGAGGTCGCTGAGGAGGACCCTGACGACGCCCACGAGCAGGTCCGCGCCCGCGGCGAGTTCGGCGACCGACTGGGTCTCCGTACGGCACAGGTCGAGGAGGGCCCGGTGTTCCGGACCGAGCGGGACGTCGACCACGCCGGGTGCGGCAGGGTCCAGCGTGACCAGGGCGATCAGGTCGAACCGCACGCCGGTTGGCCCGGGCCGGGTGCGTCCGCCCGTCATGGCGTAGGGGCGGACGAGCGGGCCGGCCTCGTGGTCGTACCACTGGCTGCCCTGCTCGGGCGGGGTGCCCGTCATGTCCTCGGTCATCTGCGCGGACCGCCCTCTCGGTTCATCCGGCGGCGGGTGGCCGGGCGCCGACGCGGGGCGCCGTGCCGAGGTGCTCTCCGACGCGTTTGACCAGACGCGCCATCTCGTACGCCACGAGGCCGATGTCGGCGGTCACGGCGGTGAGGAGGGCGAGGCATGATCCGTCGCCCGCTGCGGCCACGAACAGGAAGCCCTCGTCCATCTCCACCATGGTCTGGCGGACACCGCCGGCACCGAAGTGCCGTCCGGCTCCCTTGGCGAGGCTGTGGAAGCCCGAGGCGACCGCGGCGAGGTGCTCGGCGTCCTCGCGGCGGAGGTCGGTCGAGGCGCCCACGGCCAGGCCGTCGTTGGACAGCACCACGGCGTGCCGTATCTCGCTCACGCGGAGCACCAGATCGTCCAGCAGCCAGTCGAGTTCGCCGGAGCTCCGGGCGGAATGCGTGCTCGGGTCCTGGATCATGCGAGGTCTCCTTCGAAGCTGTCACTGCCCGTCGGGCCGGGGGTGGTTCCGCGGCCGGGTCGCCGGCCGCCGCCGCGCGTCCAGCCGTCGCGGTACGCCGTCATGCGGTCCCGGACGAGCTCGGGGGTGCGTTCGTCATCCCGGGGTGCGGGCGAGAGCGGGGGCTCCTCGGGGCGCCCCTCGCGCAGTTGGGGTGCGAGGCTGGCCTGCCGCACGCGACGCGGGAGGTCGTCGGAGCCTTCGGGCTGCTCCTGGGGCCGGTGCAGTCGCAAGGTCGCGACTCCTGGGGGTGGGGTGTGGCTCGTGGTCTCCGCGACGGCCGGGACGGGAGCCACCAGGGCGCGCCGGTCGGCCGGTGCCGGGACGGCATCGGGGACGTTGTCCTGATGCGGGATGTCGTCGGGCACGCGCGCGTGGGCGCGTTCCGCGGGCTGGCGCGCGTGCACCGCTTCACCGCGGGACCGTTCCGCTTCACCGCGGGACCGTTCCGCCGCCCCGGTGTGCAGCAGGGCGGTGGGCACCAGGACGACCGCGGTGGTGCCGCCGTACGGCGAGGTCCTCAGGTGGACCTTGATGCCGTGCCGGGCGGCGAGCCTGCTGACCACGAACAGACCGAGCCGGTCGCTGTCGAACAGGTCGAGCGCCTCGGACTGCTCGATGCGGCGGTTGGCCTCGGCGAGGGTCTCCTTGCCCATGCCGAGGCCGCGGTCCTCGACCTCGACGGCGTAGCCGTTGCCGACGGGTTCGCCGGTGACGCGCACACGCGTGTGGGGCGGCGAGAACTGGGCGGCGTTCTCGATGATCTCGGCGAGGAGGTGCGTGAGGTCGGCCACGGCCGCGCCGACGACGGCCGCCTCGGGGAGTTGCCGTACCTCCACGCGCGCGTAGTCCTCCACTTCGGAGACGGCCGCGCGGACCACGTCGGTCAGGGAGACGGGCCTGCGCCAGGCACGGCCGGGGGCCGCTCCGGAGAGGATGATCAGGCTCTCCGCGTGGCGCCGCATGCGGGTGGTGAGGTGGTCGAGGCGGAAGAGGTCGCTCAGTTCGTTCGGGTCGTCGGAGCGGCGTTCCATGCTGTCGAGGAGGCTCAGTTGCCGGTGGACGAGAATCTGGCTGCGGCGGGCGAGGTTGACGAAGACGCCGGAGATGCCGCTGGCGAGTTCGGCGCGCTCGACGGCGGCCCGCAGCGCGGCCCGGTGGACCGTGCCGAGGGCCTCGGCGACCTGTCCGGTCTCGTCCTCGGCGGACGGACCCGGCGGTGCCTCGGCGCGGATGTCGATCTCCTCGCCCGCGCGCAGTCTCTGCATGGCCTCGGGGAGTTTGCGCCGGGCGATCTCCAGGGCGCTGTTGCGCAGGCTCACGAGCTCCACCACGAGACCGCGGCCGATGCGCACGGAGATGACGAGCGAGGCGGCGACGGCGGCGAGGCCGAGCAGGACGGCTGCGCCGGCCGGGGTGAGCAGTCCCCGGGTGAACGGGTCGGCTCGCTCCGCGACGCCTCGTGCGGCGTCCTCCTCGATCGTGCGCATGCCGTTCTGCACGCGCGCGTGGGCGGTGTTCCAGGTGCTCCCGGGTACCGCCTCGATCGCCTTGGCGCCCGGTCCGCCGGCGAGGATCCCGTCCTCGGCGTCGCCCAGCCCGGCGTAGGCACTGCTGTCGGCGAGGGCGTCCCACGCGGAGCGTTCGGTGCCGCGCAGGTCGGTGACGGCCGACTCGGTCAGGGTGCGGCGCAGGTCGACGGCGCCGGTGAAGAGCCGGAGCCGCTCCCCGGTCAGCGTCCCGGACAGGCGGGCACTCGCCAGAAGCGCGTCCTCCCGGGCCAACGCCTCGCCGGCCCGGGAGAATTCGAGCAGCACGCGCGCGTCGGAGCCGAGGTCGGCGTCCTGGATGCCGGTGAGGGCACCACCGACGCCGAGAGCCTCGGAGATGGTCCGGGTGTAGCGGTCGTACGTCTCGGCCCAGCCCGCGCGCCGGTCCCGCAGGTCGGTCCGCAGCGGACGCAGTTGCCCGGCACCGGTGACGAACGCCTCCAGCCGGCGGGCGACTCCGGCGGGCAGTTCCTCGCTGTCGGCGACGGTGCTGTTCTCGCCGAGCCGCAGTTTCGCGACGGCCCGGTCGGTGCGCCGGGCGAGTTCGTCGAGTTCGTCGGTCCCCGCGGCGGAGGGGTCGGTGGCGCGGCGTACGGCGGCGGCTCGTTCGGCCTGGAGGGCGGCGACCGAGGCGGAGACGGGGGCGCGGACCATGGCGTCCACACGCTGGACCTGCCGCAGCCGGGAGACGTCCTGGGCGGTGGTGACAGTGGCGTGGGCCCACAGGGCCAGGAGGGAGACGACCGGCACCATCAGCAGGCAGACGATCTTGGCGCGCACGGTACGGGGGCGTATGTGCCAGCGCTCCGCACGCGTGGGCACTCCGTCCGGTGCGGCCCCCGAGGGCGCCTCGGAGCCCTCGTCGGCCGGTGGTCCGGCGTGCGCGCGGCGACCGCGCACGGGCGGGGGCGGCGCCTCGGCGCCGGCTGTGGGGGGCCTACGGGGTGTACGCATGGACTCCTCGCTCGGGGGTGGTTCGGGGCGTGTCACCCCGGCTTCAGGGCGTGCCGTCCGGGCTTCGACGGCTGCCGTCCAGACCGTGGGGCTTGCCGTTCGGACCGTGCGGCTTGCCGTTCGGACCGCGGGGCGTGCCGTCCGGGCCGCGGGCCATGTCGTCCGGGCCGCGGGCCATGTCGTCCAGACCATGGGGCATGCCGTCCGGAGGGCCTGTCGCCCGCCCCGCCGGGCCTCGGTCGCGGCTAACGGGCGATGCTCTCGACCGGCCGCTGGGCCGACGCGGACGCCTCACGCTCCCCTGCCGTCGGCGACAGCGCGACGAAGGCGGAGGTCAGAAAGAGGTAGGACCCGAGGCCGACGGCGAGGGGGAAGATGAACTGCATCGCCGTGGCCCCGGGCAGTGCCTCCCCGGTGGGCGTCACGCGCACGCTCACCGCGAACATCCCGGTGTAGTGCATGCTGCTGACGGCCGCGCCCATGATCAGGGAGGCGATGGTGACCGCGACGGGCGACTTGATGTTGAGCGCCGCCCACAGAGCCGCCGTCGCGGCGACGACGGCGATCAGGACGGAGAGCCCGACGAGCACCGGGTCGTAGGTCACGTCGCCGTGCAGGCGGACGGCCGCCATGCCCAGGTAGTGCATGCTGGCCACGCCGAGACCGGTGGTGAGCCCGCCGACCAGCAGGGCCCTGCCGCGGTCCCGGCTGTAGCCGACGGCGAAGACGCCGGCGCAGACGACGACCATGGCGACGAGCAGGCTCAGCAAAGTGAGCGGCACGTCGTAGCGGATATCGGTGCCGGCGACGCTGAAACCGAGCATGGCCACGAAGTGCATGGTCCAGATGCCGGTGCCGATCGCCGAGGCGGCGGTGACGAGCCAGTTGCGGCGCGAGCGCCCGGTGGCGGCGAGCGCGCGGACGGTGCAGCGCAGCCCGAGGGCGGCGCCGATGCAGGCCATCACGTACGACAGCACGGGGGTCAGCCACCCCAGGGCGGCGTGGTCCAGGTGTCCCATGACCCCGGGACGCTAGACCCGGCAGGGGCGCCCGAAGGGGGCGCATTTCGAAAGGTGTTGGAGTATGACGCAAGGATGTACCGGATCGATCGGGTCACGCTCGAACGTGTGCACTGAGGCGTCATCCGTGCCGGTGAGGAATCATGCCGTACATGAGCGACGACCAGACGCGTGTCCAGGAGTTCTTCACCGCCCGCGCCGCCGACTGGGACAGCCGGTTCCCCGATGACGGTCCGGCCTACGCTGCCGCGGTCGCCGAGCTCGGACTGCGCCCGGGCGACCGCGTCCTCGACGCGGGGTGCGGCACCGGACGCGCCCTGCCGCCGCTGCGTGCCGCCGTGGGGTCCTCGGGAGTGGTACTCGGGGCCGATCTGACCCCGGCCATGCTGCGGGAGGCCGTGCGAGCCGGACGGGACCGTGACGGGGCGTTGCTGCTCACGGACGTTGCCGCGCTGCCGCTGCGCTCGCACTCGCTGGACGCCGTGTTCGGGGCGGGCCTGATCTCGCATCTGCCGAGTCCGGCCGAGAATCTGCGGGAGCTGGCGCGCGTGGTGCGTCCCGGTGGTGTGCTGGCGCTGTTCCACCCGATCGGCAGGGCGGCCCTGGCCGCGCGCCACGGCCGCCCGCTCACCCCGGACGACCTGCGCGCCGAGCCCAACCTCAGGCCGCTGCTGGCCGGTTCGGGGTGGCGCATGGCGTCGTACGTCGACGAGGACTCCCGCTTCCTGGCGCTCGCCGTCCGCGAGGACTGAGCTGCCTCGTCACCCCGCCGCGTCACCCGGCTCCCTCAGCCGGCCGCGTCACCCGGCCTCGGCGTCCGACGCCGCCACGTGCCGCACGGGGCAGCCCCCGACGCCCGGGACCGGGCGCGTGCCCAGGTCGTCGAGCCGGTAGCCGTACGGGTAGCCCTTGATCTCCCAGTTCTGGCGGGCGAAGTGCGGGGCGCGCCGGGGCGGCAGCAGACGGACGGCGCGGCCCCGCAGGCGTACCGCGCGACGCACCCACGCGCGCGTCGCGGCGCTCGGCGGGGTGTAGCGGAAGGCACGCAGCAGCGAGTCGTCGAGCAGCGCGAGGGTCGTGGTGCGCAGCAGCGGCGCGAGCGGGCGCGGGTACCAGGAGGACATCAGGTCGAGCGTGGCGTCCGAGACCCGCCGGGCCTCCTCGTCCCAGGCGAAGTGGGCCGCCTCGTAGCCGTCGAGGCAGCTCTCGAACTCCTCGTAGGTCTCGGGGATGTCCTTGATGCCCATGTGCCGGCCCAGCGTGCGGTAGTGGACGACACTGGCCACGATCTCGTGGCGCGACATCCTGCGCCACGCGTAGGCGTCGATCCACCGTTTGGGCACCACGACGAACGTACAGAGCACGTAGCGCATGTCGTCGTTGCTGATGTCGTAGCTGCGGTGCATCTGGTTGATGCGGCGGATCGCGGTCTTGCCCTGGTCGCTGCCGAAGCCGTGCTCGACCACGGCGTCCAAGAGCAGCGACGTGTCGTCGTAGCGCTTCTGTGTCCGCTCCGTGAGCTCCGCCGTCTCGGCGAGCAGCCGGCCGATGCTCGGGACGGCGTACGTGCGGTACAGGGCCAGCTCCAGGGCGCGGGTGAAGTCCCAGGGGAACTCGTACGCGGCGCTCAGCCGGTAGATCTCCGTGGCCTCCCGGTGCGGGTCCATCCGCCGTATCTGTTCCAGCCGTGCGAAGCGCTTCACAGTGCCGTCCCCCTTCTGTCACCGGAGATCCAACTTTACGTTGGAGTCGGCGAGATGACCGGCAGGCGGGACATCCGCACAGGGGGAAGGTGGTCAGGATGTGGGGCAAGGTCCGGAAGGCCGGAGGCAGAGTCGCTCATGCGTTGCGCACGGAGACGGAGGCCGGCGAGGGCAAACGTCCACACAATCTTTTCGAGGCGGCCGCGGCCTACGTCACTGCGAGCGCTGAGGACGACCAGGAGCGGGCCGACGAGGCGGCCGGCTGGGTCTCGCCCGAGGCGCTGTCGTTCGGGGTGAACGAACTGGCCGGCCGGGCCGTCATCGCGCTCGCACGGGAACGCGGCGAATCGCCCCGGACCGTGGCCCGTGAGCTGCTGGGGCTGCCGGCGGAGTGACGCGCCCTGCCCGGACGGCCGATTCGCCCCGTCCGCCGGAAAAGGGCAGCTCCTGGCGCACGCGAGGCCGTGACAAGCGGCTTCCGCGCGCACTAGGGTGCGCGCCGGTGGACGAACCGATGGGGAGGCTGGGATGGCCGGGACGGATGAGGACACCGTCGCCGCCGCGGATGACGCGCTCTACGTGCTCACGGCGGTGCTGCTGACGCCGGCGCAGTTCCCGAGCGTGCTGGGCGACGACTATCCGCAGGCGTGCGCGGCGCTCGGCCTCGCGCCGCTCGCCGACGGGTACGGGCTGGTGCTCGGCCAGGACGGCGACGGCGCCCGGTGGACCGTGGTCATCGACGACGTCTCCCTGGTGGCCGTCGCGATCGCGTCCTGGGACTGCGGGATGGAGTACGAGCTGTCGCCCGACGAGCGCACGGTCGTCGCGGCCCTGCCCGGCTGGCCTCTCGCGGTCGCCGTCGCGGCGCCCGGAGTGCCCGCGCCGCACGATCCCGGTCCGGAGGCCGACGACCGGCCCCCGCTGACCCCGCCGGACACCACCGTCTGGGGTCCGGCCCAGCGGCGCCTGGGCGCTGACGAGATCGCGCTTCAGTGGGCGATGTGGCGGGAACAGGTCGACGACTCGGCCTTCCCGGCGCCGGGGTCCTCGGCGGCCCCGGGCGACGGAGGCGCTGAGGCCGGCCGTCCGGGTGGAGGCGGGGAGAAGGGGCAGCAGGGCCACAGCGGCATCCGGCGTGTCCTCGCAGAGGCCCGCACGTACATCGACTCGCCGCCGCCGCTGGGCCGGGTCCGGTCGTCGTTCGCGCCGGGTGACGCGCGGACCCTGCGGGCCGACGGCCCCGGCTGGTCGCTCGTGGCCAGGACCGACGACATCGCCTTCGTGCTGCTGGACGAGGAACCCGGCGAGATCCTGCCGGTGGGCCGTGGGCCGGAGCTGCCGGGTCTCCTCGAAGCCCTCGACAAGATGGCCGTACGGCCGAACTGAGCCGGTGCCGCTTCGGCCGCACCGGCCATCAGCGCGTCAACGGCCCAGCTCCTTGCGGGTGGCGCGGCGCAGCCTGCGCCGCTGGGAGGGGTCCAGCGTGAGATACGCGGCGGCCGGGACTCCCAGGATGATCAGGAGCGATGCCCACCAGGGCAGCCAGATCAACAGGATGAGCCCGACTGCCACACCACCTGCGGCGATCTTGGTGTTCTTGGACATGATGTCGCCTCCTTCGCGGCCACTGCCGCTCTCTGTCTCGAAAACGGGCCCGCGCTTGCGGCAGTTCCTGACCGCGACCCTGAGACATCCCTGAGGCGCGCCCCCTACGCATCCCTGAGACCTCTATAGTGGCCCAGCTCACAGCCAAGTCATACCCAGAGGTTGCGGGAAATGCTGTACCCTCGTCGACTCGTACTCCGCTAGTCAAATTTGAGGAATCAGCCATAGCCGAGCATCCGACTCCCCCGGCACCCTCCTCCGACTTCTCCGAACCGGCCCACTGCTGCGCCGTGTTCCTGCCCGGCGGCCCGGCCCGGACGGGCAGCGTCGCCTTCTGGCGGCCGGACGGCGAGACCCCTCCGGTGACGGCGACGACGGCGTCCGTCACGGACCTGACCGTCGTCGTGCCCACCGTCGACCGAGTCGAGCCGCAGAGCGTGCCCGCCGTCCTGGTACCGGTGGGCACCGCCCTGCCGGTCCTCATGCGCGCGCGTACCGGGGCGCAGGGGCACCGGTCCACCGTGTTCTGGGGCGCGGCGGCCACCCACGCCCTGCACCTCGTGGCGCGCGGGCTCCTGCTGCCGGGGCTGTCCCCCGGCGACCACGACGCCTGGCGCGCGGGCCCGCTGCGCGCCCAGGACGTCGAGGCCGTACGCCGCCTCGCCGCCGCCATGCCGCCCGAGGCGCACGCCGTGCCACTGGCGGGCTCCGGGTCGCTGCGGCTGCCCGACCCGGAGCAGCTCCTGCGCGCGTTCCTCGACGCGGTCGCCGACACCCTGCCCCGCTCCCCCGCCGCGCCGCTGGTCACCGGCGGCCCCGCGTACGCGTCGCCCGAGCCGGTGCGGTTGCCCGAGCAGCGCGCGTGGGCCGCCGACATCGCCGCGGGCCACGACGCGGGGGTGCGGCTGTCGTTGCGGATCGAGGCGGACGGACTGGCGGACGCGGCGGCCGACGACGCGGACGTGACGTTCCGGGCCGTGCTCCAGGTGCACAGCGTGAGCGATCCCGCTCTCGTGGCGGACGCCGCGGACGTCTGGGCCGGGGGCGAAGCCTTCGGCCCGCGCGCGCGGATGGACGCCCTGCTCGCCCTGCGCCGCGCGGCCCGGGCCTGGACCTCGCTCACGCCCCTGCTGTCGGCGACCGTGCCGGACGCGGTCGAGCTCGCCGACGAGGAGGTCACAGAACTGCTCGGCGCGGGCACTCGGGCTCTGGCGGCGGCTGGAGTCGACGTGCACTGGCCGAAGGGACTGACCCGCGAGTTCACCACGCGCGCGGAGGTGGGGCCTTCCGACGACGAGCCGGACTCCGGCAAGGCCTTCGCCGCCATGCCGTCGTTCCTGTCCGCCGACGCGCTGCTCGCCTTCGACTGGTCGTTCGCGCTGGGCGACCGGCGGCTGAGCCGCGAAGAGCTGGACCGGCTCGCCGAGGCCAAGCGCCCTGTGGTGCGGCTGCGCGACCAGTGGGTCCTGATCGACCCTCAGGAGGTACGCCTGGCCCGCTCCCGGCAGGATCACAAGGTGACACCGGTGGACGCGCTGGGCGCGGCCCTGACGGGCTGGGCGGAGGTGGACGGCCGCCGGGTCGAGGTGCGGCCCACCGGGTGGCTGGCGGCCCTGCGGGAGCGGCTCGCGGACCCCGAGGCGCAACAGCCGGTGGAGCAGCCGGCCGCCCTCGCGGCCACCCTGCGGGACTACCAGCGGCGGGGCCTGAACTGGCTCGCCGGTATGACCTCGCTGGGCCTCGGCTGCTGCCTCGCCGACGACATGGGGCTCGGCAAGACGATCACACTGATCGCCCTGCACCTGCACCGTCAGACCGACGCCCGGTCCGCCGGGCCCACCCTGGTGGTCTGCCCGACGTCCCTGATGGGCAACTGGCAGCGGGAGATCGAGCGGTTCGCGCCCGGCACACCCGTGCGGCGCTTCCACGGCGCGCGGCGCGGCCTCGACGGCCTGGCCGACGGGGAGTTCGTGCTCACCACGTACGGCACCATGCGGCTGGACGCTCCCCGGCTCGCCGAGGTGCCGTGGGGCATGCTCGTGACGGACGAGGCCCAGCACGTGAAGAACCCGCACTCCTCGACCGCGCGGGAACTGCGTTCCATCGGCGCACGCGCGCGCGTGGCGCTCACCGGCACCCCGGTGGAGAACAACCTGTCGGAGCTGTGGGCGATCCTCGACTGGACCACCCCGGGGCTGCTGGGCCGGCTCGGCACCTTCCGCAGGCGGTACGCGGAGGTCGTCGAGGGCGGTCAGGACCCGGGCGCCGCGGACCGGCTGGCCCGGCTCGTACGGCCGTTCCTGCTGCGCCGCCGCAAGTCGGATCCGGGGATCGCGCCCGAGCTGCCGCCGAAGACGGAGACCGATCACGCCGTGTCGCTCACCCAGGAGCAGGCAGGCCTGTACGAGGCCGTGGTGCGCGAGGCACTCGCGGAGATCTCCGGCGCCGACAGCATGGCGCGGCGCGGACTGATCGTGAAGCTGCTGACCGGTCTGAAGCAGGTCTGCAACCACCCGGCGCAGTACCTCAAGGAGGAGCGGCCGGTGATCGCCGGGCGCTCGGGGAAGCTGGAGCTGCTGGACGAACTGCTCGACACGATTCTCGCCGAGGAGGCGGGCGTGCTGGTCTTCACGCAGTACGTGCAGATGGCCCGCCTCCTCGAACGGCACCTGGCCGCCCGCGGCACGCCCTCGCAGTTCCTGCACGGCGGGACGCCCGTCGCCCAGCGCGAGGCCATGGTGCGGCGCTTCCAGGACGGCGAAGTGCCCGTGTTCCTGCTGTCGTTGAAGGCGGCGGGCACCGGCCTGAACCTCACCCGGGCCGAGCACGTCGTGCACTACGACCGCTGGTGGAACCCGGCCGTCGAGGCCCAGGCGACCGACCGCGCGTACCGCATCGGCCAGACCCGGCCCGTGCAGGTGCACCGGATCATCGCCGAGGGAACCATCGAGGACCGCATCGCCGAGCTGCTGGCCCGCAAGCGGGAGCTGGCGGACGCGGTCCTGGGCTCCGGCGAGGCCGCCCTCACGGAGCTGACGGACGCGGAACTGGCGGATCTGGTCGAACTGCGAGGGGGTCTGCGATGACTCGGTACGACGGTGACACGGAGCGCACGTTCGCCGCGCTGCCGCCCGCGCGCGGGCGGGGCTTCGCACAGACCTGGTGGGGCCAGGCCTGGCTGAAGGCCCTGGAGGACACGGCACTGGACTCGGCGCAGCTCAAGACGGGCCGCCGGCTCGCGCGCGCAGGAGCGGTCGGCGCGGTGTCGGTGCGCCCGGGGCGGCTCACGGCCGTCGTCCAGGACCGCGACCGCACGGCGCACCGGGCCGACGTCCTGCTGGAGGAGCTGTCGCCCGGACAGTGGGACCGCTTCCTGGACATGGCCGCGGAGCGGGCCGGTCACGTGGCGGCGCTGCTGGACCGCGAGATGCCGCCGCATCTGGTCGAGGACGCGGCGGCCGCGGGCGTCGAACTGCTGCCGGGCATGGGCGATCTGGAGCCGGAGTGCGGTTGCGGAGCCTGGGACCACTGCGGGCACACGGCGGCGCTCTGCTACCAGGTGGCGCGACTGCTGGACCAGGACCCGTTCGTCCTGCTCCTGATGCGGGGACGCGACGAAGCCACCCTGCTGAACGACCTCCAGTCGCGCAGCGGCGCGTCCGCCGCGGAGCGTTCCGGCCAGGAGGGCGTGGACGCGGCCGAGGCGTACGCGGCCGGCGACATCCTGCCTCCGCTGCCTCCCCTGCCCGAACTCCCGGCCGAGCCGGGCGTGCCGCCGTCCCTGGACACCGAGACCCCGCCCGCTCCGGGCATCGACCCGGCCGCGCTGGAGTTCCTGGCCGCCCGGACCGCCGTACAGGCCCACCGCCTGCTCGCGGGGGCACTCCGGGGCCCGGCCGAAGGGCACGTTGCCGGAACGGACTTGTCCGTCTCGGAAGACGCCGTACGGCTGGCCGCGGGCGAGCCCGGGCGGGAGGTGGCGGACCGTCTTGCCGAAGGGTCGGGACGCGGCCGGGAGGGGCTGGCAGCGGCGGTCCGCGCATGGCGCCACGGCGGTACGGCCGCGTTGTCCGTGCTCGACGAGGAGTGGAAGGTGGAGGGCGAGACGCTCGCACGCGCGCGTGCCGCCCTGGAGTCGGCCTGGGACGCTGACGAGCGGCCGGAGCTGCGGGCGCGGGGCAACCGCTGGACGGTCGTCGGCGCACCGGTCCAGCTGCGTCTCGGCCGGGACGGCCGGTGGTGGCCGTACCACAGGGAGCGCGGCCGCTGGCTGCCCGCGGGAGGCGCCGCACAGGATCCGGCGACGGCACTGACGTCGGCGGAGCTCGCCACCGGTGACGAGACCGCTCTGGGTTCAGGGCAGTAACTCGCCGGTGTCCAGGGACGGCAGGAGCGATTCGAGCCCACTCGGCAGATCGCTCGGCAACTGGCTCGGAAAGCCCGGGGGCAGCCGGGTCGGCAGCTTGCTGGGCAACTCGGTGGGCAGCTCCGTGGGGATGCCGAAGGACGGAGCGGGGGTGCTGCTCGTGCTCCCGGCGGGCGGCTCCCCGTCCGGAGAGTCGTCGCTTCCCCTGGCCATCAGCACCACCAGGGACACGGCCGTGACGGCCACGAGCACGGCGAGCAGGATGAGCAGTGGATTCCGGCGCCGGGGAGGCCCGGGCGGATGAGGCGGTACGGGCGGCATGGCCATACCGACCAGAATCGTCGCGCACCGCTCGAGGGGGGAGAACCGCACGGAAGCTGATACGGGCTCATGGCGTGGATCGCATGATTCCGGAGCGTTACGGACCGTGACCGTGATTCGGGAGCGTTGCGGACCGTGATTCCGGAGCTGCGGACCCGTCGGCCGGTCACACACCCCCGTGACCGGCCGACGTCCCGCACGCGCGCGTGCGCTCAGCCGCGCGCCCCCAGCAGGTGGTCCATCGCCAGTTGGTCCAGACGCTCGAAGGCCATGCCGCGGGCGGCGGCCGCCTCGACGTCGAAGGCCTCGAAGGCCGACCGGTCCGCGAGCAGGGCCTGGAGACCGTCCGCGGCGGTGGGCTGGGCCAGTTCGTCCAGGCGGGCGGCGCTCAGGGCCTCCTGGACCTCCGGGTCGGCGCGGAAGGCGGCGGCGCGCTCCTTGAGGATGAGGTAGTTGCGCATGCAGCCGGCGGCCGAGGCCCACACCCCGTCGAGGTCCTCGGTCCGCGGCGGCTTGAAGTCGAAGTGCCGCGGGCCGGTGTAGCCGGCCGACTCCAGCAGGTCGACCAGCCAGAACGCGGCCCGCAGGTCGCCGGCGCCGAAGCGCAGGTCCTGGTCGTACTTGATGCCGGACTGGCCGTTGAGGTCGATGTGGAACAGCTTGCCCGCCCACAGGGCCTGCGCGATGCCGTGCGGGAAGTTCAGCCCGGCCATCTGCTCGTGCCCGACCTCGGGGTTGACGCCGTACAGCTCCGGCCGCTCCAGGCGCTCGATGAACGCCAGGGCGTGGCCGACGGTCGGCAGCAGGATGTCGCCGCGCGGCTCGTTCGGCTTCGGCTCGATCGCGAAGCGCAGGTCGTAGCCCTGGGAGGTGACGTACTCGCCGAGCAGGTCGAAGGCCTCCTTCATCCGGTCCAGGGCCACGCGGACGTCCTTGGCGGCGCCCGACTCGGCACCCTCCCGGCCGCCCCAGGCCACGTACACCTGGGCGCCGAGCTCGACGGCGAGGTCGATGTTGCGGATGGTCTTGCGCAGGGCGTAACGGCGCACGTCGCGGTCGTTGGCGGTGAACGCGCCGTCCTTGAAGACCGGGTGTGTGAAGAGGTTGGTGGTGGCCATCGGGACCTTCATGCCCGTGGCGTCCAGCGCCTGCCGGAAGCGCTTGATGTGGGCCTCGCGCTCGGTGTCGCTCGAGCCGAACGGGATCAGGTCGTCATCGTGGAAGGTGACGCCGTGGGCGCCGAGCTCGGCCAGTCGCTGCACCGTCTCGACCGGGTCGAGGGCACGCCGCGTGGCGTCGCCGAAGGGATCCCGTCCCTGCCAGCCGACGGTCCACAGTCCGAAGGTGAACCTGTCCTCGGGGGTGGGCTGGTAGCTCATGCCGCGGCTCCTTGCTCGCTGAGGCTATTTCGTCATGCCGATTTACAAATTAGTATGCGAGCACCGCTCTGGGAAGAGACAAGGTGTCTCGGGACGAAATGAGGGAGAAACCCGATGTCAGCAGCCGAGGGTCCGCTCGTCGTCGGCGTGGACTCGTCCACCCAGTCCACGAAGGCGCTGGTCGTCGACGCGGCCACCGGCCGGGTCGTCGCCACCGGCCAGGCGCCGCACACCGTCTCCTCGGGGGCCGGACGCGAGAGCGATCCGCGCCAGTGGTGGGACGCGTTGTGCGAGGCCCTGCGCCAGTGCGGCGAGGCGGCACACGAGGCCGCCGCGGTGTCGGTCGGCGGACAACAGCACGGCCTGGTCACGCTGGACGAGCGGGGCGAGCCGGTGCGCCCGGCGCTCCTGTGG
The DNA here is from genome assembly GCF_001270025.1 of Streptomyces azureus. NCBI lineage: Bacteria > Bacillati > Actinomycetota > Actinomycetes > Kitasatosporales > Streptomycetaceae > Streptomyces > Streptomyces azureus. The sequence continues at coordinate 44,870 of NZ_DF968292.1, forward strand.
AACGACGTGCGCTCGGCGCCGCAGGCGCGCCGGCTGACCGAGGAACTGGGCGGCGCGAAGTTCTGGGCCGAACGCACCGGCAGTGTCCCCGCAGCCTCCTTCACAGTCACCAAGTGGGCCTGGCTGGCCGAGCACGAGCCGGAGGCGGCGCGCGCCACGAAGGCCGTGCGCCTCCCCCACGACTACCTCACCGAGCGGCTCACCGGGCAGGGCACGACCGACCGCGGCGACGCCTCCGGGACGGGCTGGTGGGCGTCCGGGACGGAGGCGTACGACGAGGAGATCCTGGCGCACGTAGGGCTCGACCCGGCCCTGCTGCCCCGTGTGGTCCGGCCCGGCGAGGTGGCGGGCACGGTGCGCGACAGCCACGATCTGCCGTTCTCCAAGGGCACGCTGGTCGCGCCCGGCACCGGCGACAACGCCGCCGCGGCGCTGGGCCTGGGGCTGCGTCCGGGGATGCCGGTGATGAGCCTCGGCACTTCGGGCACGGTGTACGCGGTGTCGCGGCGGCGGCCCGCCGACCCGAGCGGCACGGTGGCCGGTTTCGCCGACGCCCGCGGTGACTGGCTGCCGCTGGCCTGCACCCTGAACTGCACGCTCGCCGTGGACCGCGTCGCGACGCTGCTGGGCCTGGACCGCGAGGCCGTCGAGCCCGGCACGGCCGTGACGCTGCTGCCCTTCCTGGACGGCGAGCGCACCCCGAACCTGCCGAACGCCTCCGGCCTGCTGCACGGCCTGCGCCACGACACGACCCCCGGCCAGCTGCTCCAGGCCGCCTACGACGGTGCCGTCCACTCCCTGCTCGGCGCGCTCGACCTGGTCCTGGACCAGGACGCGGATCCGTCGGCGCCCCTGCTGCTGATCGGCGGCGGTGCCCGGGGCGCGGCCTGGCAGCAGACCGTACGGCGGCTGTCGGGGCGTCCCGTGCAGGTACCGGAGGCCAAGGAGCTGGTGGCGCTCGGCGCCGCCGCGCAGGCGGCCGGGGTGCTGACCGGGGAGGACCCGGCGGCGGTCGCCCGGCGATGGAACACGGCGGCCGGGCCGGTGCTCGACGCCGTCGAGCGGGACGAGGAGACGCTGGCCAGGATCGCCGGGGTACTCTCCGACGCGGCTCCGCTGCTGGAGCGGCCCACGGACACCCACTGAGGACTGGCGTCAGGCATGACCGCACCGCTGCACGAGGCCCGTCCGGCCGGGCCGGGACGTGCCCTGCCGGACACCCAGCAGGGCATGCGCCGCCGCAACCTCGCCCGTGTCCTGCACGCCGTCCGTGCCGAGGGGCCGCTGTCCCGGGCCGCCGTCGCCTCACGGATCGGCCTGACCCGGGCGGCGGTGTCGACCCTGGTCGACGAACTCATCCGCTCGGGGCTCCTGGAGGAACTGGGGCCCGAACGGCCCGGCCGGGTGGGCCGCCCCGGCTCCGCGCTCGCGCTGAGCGGACGCGGACCGGCGGGGATCGGCGCGGAGGTCGGTGTCGACCATCTCGCGGTCTGTGCCGTGGACCTGCGCGGCGTGACCCGGTCGCGGGCGATACGCCAGGGCGCGAACCGCGGCCGCTCCCCCGAGCCCGTGCTCGCCGAGCTGGCCGAACTCATTCGCCGGGTCGTCGCGGAGGCGGAGGGCGAGGGCCTGTGGCCGGCCGGTCTCGCCGTGGCCGTGCCCGGTCTGGTGGCGCGCGACGCCCGGACCGTCGTACGCGCCCCGAACCTCGACTGGCACGACACGGACCTCGGTGACTTTCTTCCGGCGGACCTCCCGCTGACCGTGGACAACGAGGCCAACTTCGGCGCGCTCGCCGAACTCTGGCTCGGCGAGGGTACGCCGCGCGACTTCCTCCATGTGTCGGCGGAGATCGGCATCGGTGCGGCGGTCGTGGTGGACGGCGGACTGCTGCGCGGAACCCGCGGTTTCGCGGGCGAGTTGGGGCACGTGCCGGTCCAGCCGGACGGGCCGGAGTGCGCATGCGGCGGGCGCGGGTGCCTGGAGCAGTACGCCGGCGAGGAGGCGGTGCTGCGCGCGGCCGGTCTGGAGCCGGACGAGGACCGGGTCGGGCTGCTGGCGGGGCGCGCGGCCGAGGGCGACGAGGACGTACGCCGTGCCCTGCGCGACGCGGGCACCGCACTCGGAGTCGCCCTGACCGGGGCGGTCAACCTGCTCGACCCGGAGAGCGTGGTGCTGGGCGGGGAGCTGTCCGGGCTGGCGCCGTGGCTGCTGCCGTCGTTGCGGGACGAGTTGGCGCGCCGTACGGCGGGTCCGGCCTGTCCCGTGTCCGTGTCCCGGCTGGGTCCTCAGGGTCCGCTGCTGGGGGCCGCGCACTCGGTCGTACGGGCGGTGCTGGACGATCCGGCCACCGTTGCCGAGCGGGCCTGAGGACGAGCCCCGACCTACGGGCGGAGCATGAGCGGCACGCGACTAAGGCCGACGCACGAAGACCGTCAATCACCCGGCCGGGTGAGCGAGTTGTCCACATCTTTGCGCCCCTCCACCAGAAAGCATCGCTTCCTTCGGGCCGACCGGCAGGCGCCGTAACTTGATCGACGCGGGCCGCGACCACAACGGCCGCCGCTCCGAGCAGTTGAGCAAGTGACACCCGCCGTCGAGCCCGGAAGGCACCACTCATGGAACGGACAACCCCCTTCCCCAGCAGGCGAGGCCTCCTCATGGGCGCCGCCCTCACCGCCGTCCCGTACGTCCTGTTCCCCGACGCACGGGCCGCCGCCCGGCCCCAGGCAGTCGACCATCCCGGAGCCGCGTGGCACCCGGCGAGCCGCAGCAACTACACGCCGTCGAACCGCCCCCGCGCCCATCCGCTGCACTACGTGGTCATCCACGTCGCGCAGACGACCTACTCCGGCACCCTGTCCGTCTTCCGGAACCCCGGGCAGAAGGTGTCCGCGCACTACGTGGTGCGCTCGTCCGACGGGCGCGTGGCGCAGTGCGTGCGCGAGGCCGACATCGCGTGGCACGCGGGGAACTGGGACTACAACACCCGCAGCATCGGCATCGAGCACGAGGGCTGGGTGGACCAGCCCAAGTACTTCACCGACGCCATGTACGAGCGTTCGGCCCGGCTCACCGCGGCGATCTGCGCGAGGTACGACATCCCCAGGAACCGGGCGCACATCATCGGCCACCACGAGGTACCGGGCAGCGACCACACCGATCCGGGCCGCCACTGGGACTGGAAGCGCTACATGAGACTGGTCGACAAGTACGCCTGAAAACGGCGCACTTCCCCGCCCTTACCCCCCTGCCCCCACCTCACGTCCCGGTTACAAAACGCTCAACCTCTGGTTGCGGCACGGTAAGCACGCAACGATGGGACCATGACTCTGGCCCAGCGCGCCCTGGAGCGTCTGCAGGCCTGGCCCGACCTGATGGCGGGCCCGGCGAGTTGCGGTACCGGACGGGCGCTCCGTTCCGTCCGTGACGAGATCGTCCACTTCCACTCGACACGGGACGTGGACCTCCACCTCACCCGCCGGGCCATCCAGCGCTTCCACTACGACCTCGCCGGTTCGAGCGCGATCCACCTGGTTCCCGGATCGTGCTGGGTGACGGTCCACCTCGACTGCGAGGCGGACATCGACCTGCTGCTGAGCCTGGTGAGCATCGCCCTCAAGGCCCACCAGACCCGGCCCACCGGCGAGGAGCCGGAGCTCGCCGGGTGCAACTTCCACCGTGTCGCGGTCCTTCCGCGCGACGCCGTGGCGGGCGGCTGACCCTTGGTGACCCGACCGGAGGCAGTCAACGCGGAGGCCTGGCGTGCGTACGGAGCACACCACCTGCGGCGTGGGACGGTGTTGCCCGAGGCGGTACGGATCGACTGGGGGTTCGAGGGCGCGGGGCCGGGGATCGAAGTGCTCGGGAAGCTGACGGGCCGGCGCGTGCTGGACCTCGGGTGCGGTCCGGCCCGGCACGCCGCCCATCTGGTCCGTGCTCACGGCGCGCTGGTGGACGCGGTCGACTCATCGGCCGGGCAGTACGAACGTGCGCGCGCCCGCTACGGCTCCCTGCCCGGGCTGCGGCTGGTCCTGGCCGACGCGGTGGAGCATCTGCGCTCGGCGGAGCCGTACGACGTCATCTACTCGGTCAACGCGGTGCCGTACATCGACCCGCACCGGCTGCTGCCCGCCCTGGCCGCGGCGCTCAGGCCGGGCGGCAGGCTCTGCTTCACCGTGCTGCACACCAACTCGCACGGTGACGGACCGTCGGACGAGGCCGTCGCCCGGCCGGAGGCCCTGCGGCTGGCCGGCGGCGAGGACGTCACCGTGCAGATGTGGGTCCTCGCCCCGGAGCTCTGGACGGCCCTGCTCGCCGAGCACGGTCTGCGCGTGGACCAGGTCGACGTCCTCGACACGCCGCAGGACGGCAACCACGCGTCGTACCGGCTCTTCCGGGTGACACGGCCCGTCCGTGTCTCCTCCCGGCCGCGCACCGCCAAGCCGCCGGTGGCCCACGCCACGCTCGGGGTCGGCGCCGTCCTGCACGGGCCCCGCGGACTGCTCCTGGGCCGGCACCGGCACGGGACGTGGGAGCTGCCCGGCGGGACGGTGGAGCCCGGGGAGTCGTTGCGGGAGGCGGTCGTGCGCGAACTCGGCGAGGAGACGGGGCTCGACGCCCGGCCGGAGGACGTCCGGCTGCTGGGGACGCTCCTCGACGACGCGGGCGGTGTCGTACGGGTGACGGTGGCCGCCCGGGTCACCGCCTGGCGGGGAGAGCCGTCGGACCAGCCCGGGGAGAGCGTGGGCCGCTGGCGCTGGTTCGCCCTGGACCGGCTGCCGGAGGAGCTGTTCGTGTGCAGCGCGCAGGCCCTCACCGCCTGGCGGCCGGGTCTGCCGATCGACCACGCCCCCGCTCACTTCACGCCGTACGACACCGGAACGGGCGACAGCTGAAGCAACCAGAGGGGTGCGTTTTTTCAGCCGTTCCCGCGTAGTTGGCGCTCAGCCACCCTGCCGGCCCTCGTGGTCTGGTGCACTGCCCCTGAGGATCCAGATAGTTGACGAGGCATCAGGGGGCACGGTGACAGGTCGTCGCAGGCGACGGGGAGCAGGCAGAGCGGTACTGACGTTTCTCACGGCGTTCGGCGCGCTGGCCGGTGCGGCCCTGGCGGGGGCGGCACCGGCCGGCGCCGTCCAGAAGGGCGTACGGGTCGCGCCGGGTGTCACGTACGAGGAGTTCGACATCAAGGCGGCCAAGGGGGTGACCCACGCGCACGTGCTGAAGGTGGACCTGGGCCATCCGCGGGTACGGGTCGATCTGCTGTATCCCGGGGCGGTGGCCTGGCGGGCGCAGGTCTCGCGGATGGCCGACGCCCAAGGGGCCGTCGCCGGTGTCAACGGCGACTTCTTCAACATCACCGAGGCGCAGCACCCGGGGGTCGAGGCGACCGGCGCGAGCGTGGGTCCGGCGATCGCGGCCGGGCGGACACTCAAGGCGGCCGTCCCGAACGGCCAGCGTTTCGGGCCCGCGCTGCCGCCCGGCACGACCACCGAGGACGTGTTCGGCGTCGGCACCGACGGAGTGGCGCGACTGGACCGGCTGACCCTGGACGGCTCGGTCCGTACGGCCGAGGCACAGGTGCCGCTGGGCGGGCTCAACCAGTACGCGTTGCCGGTGGGTTCGGTCGGTGCGTTCACCTCCGACTGGGGCAGCGTTTCCCGCGTGCGCGCCACGTGCGGCACGGACACGGACCGGACCGCGCCCTGCAGCACGGATACCTACGAGGTGACGATCCGCGACGGCAAGGTCGTGTCGGCCGCTGACACGCCCGGCAGCGGTCCCATCGCCGCGGGGACGACCGTGCTGGTCGGCCGGGAGGCCGGGGCCCGGCAGCTGCGGAAGTTGGCCACCGGCGA
>NZ_DF968293.1:0-17456 GCF_001270025.1 Streptomyces azureus
GATCGAGCGGGCGGGGCGGCCGGTGCGGAAGGTCGCGGCCAGTGTGTTCGACTACCTCAAGCGGCAGTTGACCAGCCGCCGGGTGGACGCGACCGGGCTGCCGTTCGACTTCACCGGGGGATACGTCGGCTACTTCGGCTATGAGGTGAAGGCGGACTGCGGGTCGCCCAACCGCCACCGCTCCCAGGTCCCGGACGCCGCCTGGCTGTTCGCCGACCGGGTGATCGCGGTGGACCACCAGGAGGGCTTCACGTACGCCGTCTGCCTGGCTGAGGACACCCCGCAGGCCGCTCGGGAGGCCGCCGACTGGCTGGAGAGCGTGCTGGCCGACCTCACCTGCGTGGCGACGGAGCGGCCGCCCCTGCCCGTGCCGGCGGGTCCGGCGGACCCCGGCGCCGCCGAGCCGTGGCTGGTGCGCGACCGGGCGACGTATCTCGCGGACATCGAGGCGTGCAAGCGGGAGTTGCGGGCGGGCACCAGTTACGAGGTCTGCCTGACCAACGCCGCCCGGCTGCCCGCACCGCCCGACGCGTTCGAGTTCTACCGGACGCTGCGCCGCGACAACCCGGCCCCGTACGCGGCGTTCCTTAGGTTCGGGGAGCTGGAGGTGGCAGGGTCCTCGCCCGAGCGGTTCCTGCGGATCGGGCGGGACGGCACGGCCGAGGCCAGGCCCATCAAGGGGACCGCGCCAAGGGGTGACGGGCCGGAGGAGGACGCACGGCTGCGGGACGCGCTGGTGTCGGACGCCAAGACCAGGGCCGAGAACCTGATGATCGTCGACGTGCTCCGCAATGACCTGGGACGGGTCTGCCGGACCGGGTCGGTGCGGGTCTCCAAGCTCATGGCCACGGAGACGTACGCCACCGTGCACCAGCTCGTCTCGACCGTGGGGGGCAGGCTGCGGGCGGACACGGACGCGGTGGACTGTGTCCGGGCCTGTTTTCCCGGCGGCTCGATGACCGGCGCGCCGAAGCTGCGCACGCTGGAGATCATCGACTCGCTGGAGTCCGAGGCCCGGGGCGTGTACTCGGGCACCCTCGGTTACTTCGGGTGCGGCGGCGGTGCGGATCTCAGCATCGTCATCCGTACCGCGGTGTTCGCCGACGGCCAGATGCACCTGGGCGCGGGCGGAGCGATCGTCCTCGGCTCCGATCCGGACGCGGAGTACGAGGAGATGCTGCTGAAGACCGCGGCCCCGATGCGGGCCCTGCACCAGCACACGGCCGACCGGATCCGGCAGCAGGCCCCGCCTGGGGACAGAGCCGGGGCGGCCGAGGAGGGGCGGCGCTGACGAGTTTCGTCGCGGACTCGTGGCTGGTGCGCGAGGGCCGGAGGCGAATTCGCGCGATTATCCGGGCAGTACCGCGCACAGCGCGTCCAGCGCCCCCGACCACGCGTGGTCCGGCGGTCTCCCGTAGCCGACGACCAGGGCGTCGGCCGGCTCGACGACCGAGGCGGCGTGCCGGTAGCGGGTGAGCCCGTGGACCGCCAGGCCCTGCCAGTGGGCCGCCTGGAGCACCGGCTGCTCGGTGCCGGACGGCAGCCGCAGCAGGACGTGCAGGCCGGCCGCGATGCCGGTGACCTGGGCTTCGGAGGTCCTGGCCGCGACGGCGGCGACCAGGGCGTCCCGACGGCGCCGGTAGTGCAGGCGGGTCGCGCGGACATGGCGGTCGTAGGCCCCGGACGTGAGGAACTCCGCCAGGGTCAGCTGGTCCAGCACTCCGCAGGTGTCGACCCCGCCCTTGGCCGCCGCGGTCTCCTCCGCGAGGCCCGGCGGCAGCACCATCCAGGCCAGCCGCAGCCCAGGTGCCAGGGACTTGCTCGCGGTGCCCAGGTAGACCACCCGGTCGGGGTCCAGGCCCTGGAGCGCGCCCACGGGCTGACGGTCGTAGCGGAACTCGCCGTCATAGTCGTCCTCCAGCACCAGCCCGCCGGTGCGGCGCGCCCAGTCCACGACGGCCGCGCGGCGGTCACGGTGCAGGGGGACGCCCATGGGGAACTGGTGGGCGGGCGTGAGGAGGACCGCGTCGGCGACGGACAACGCGCTCGGGTCGGTGCCCAGTCGGTCGAAGGGCAGCGGGACCGTGTGCAGACCGGACGCGGCCAGGAGCCTGAAGTGCACATCGAGCCCGTACGACTCGACGGCGACCGTCCGTGCCCCGCGCGCCCGCAGGGCCGTGCCGAGCAGCTTCAGGCCGTGCGCGAACCCGGCGCACACCACGATCCGTCCGGGCTCGGCGCGTACGCCCCGGGCCCGGGAGAGGTAGCCGGCGAGCGCGGCGCGCAGCTCGGGGTTGCCGCGGGGGTCGCCGTAGTCGAGGGCGTGGTGGGGCGCGGCGGTCAGGGCGCGGCGGGCAGCCTTGAGCCACTCCGCGCGCGGGAAGGAGGCCAGGTCGGGGCCGCCGGGGCGCAGGTCGTAGGCAGGGCGAGCGCGTTCGCGGGGGTGGGGTGCCGTGCCCGCCGGCGGGACCACCGTCCGGCCGGCGACCCGGGTCCCCGAGCCCTGCCGGGCGGTGAGCCAGCCCTCGGCGACCAGATCGGCGTAGGCGTCGGCGACCGTGTTGCGGGCGATGCCCAGGTCGGCGGCGAGCGCGCGGGAGGAGGGCAACCGGGTGCCGGGGGCCAGCCGGCCGGAGCGCACCGCCTCGCGCAGGGCGTCGGTCAGCCCCCGGCGCAGGCCCGGGCCGGTCGGCTCCAGGTGCAGGTCGATGCCCAAAGTGGCCCACTGTTCCGCCATGGAAATGGACCATACCCCTGGGCTGCTTCCTTCCTAGGGTCGAGGGCATGACGACGCACACCGATGACACGACGACCGTGGAGTACGCCCCCGAGCGGCCCGCCCGCCTGGAGTGGGCCAAGCACGCGCCCGAGGTCTACAAGGCGATGGTCCGGCTGGAGATCGCCGCCCGGCAGGGCCTCGACCACAAGCTGTACGAGCTGGTGAAGATCCGCGCCTCCCAGATCAACCACTGCGCGTTCTGCATCGACATGCACACCAAGGACGCCCTCGCGACGGGCGAGAGCGTCGAGCGGATTCTCCAGCTCAGCGCCTGGGACGAGTCGCGGCACTTCTACACCGCGAAGGAGCTCGCGGCCCTGGAGCTGACGGAGGCCGTGACGGTTCTGACGGACGGCTTCGTGCCGGACGAGGTGTACGAGAACGCCGCCAGGCACTTCGAGGAGGCCGAGCTGGCGCAGCTGATCGCCGCGATCACGGCGATCAACGCCTGGAACCGGTTCGGGGTGACGTGCCGTATGGCGCCGGGACACTACCAGCCGGGCCAGTACAAGTGACGGCTCGGACCCGGCTGCTGGACCCGGCGGTCGGCCGGGCCATGTCCGCGCTCAGCAAGGTCGCCAAGCAAGGCCTGGGCGACCCGGCCCTGGCCGAGCTCGTCGTGCTCCGCGCCTCGCAGCTCAACCACTGCGCGTTCTGCCTGGACATGCATCTCGCGATCGCCCGCGAGTACGGGGTGAATGAGCGGCAGCTCGATCTGCTGGCCGCGTGGGAGGAGGCCGAGGACGTCTTCGACGAGCGGGAGCGGGCCGCGCTGGCGCTGACGGAGGCGGTGACCGTGCTGACCGCCGGTTTTGTGCCGGACGAGGTGTACGAGCAGGCCGCGAAGCACTTCGACGAGGTCCGGCTGGCCCATCTGATCGGCCTGATCGTCGCCATCAACAACTGGAACCGGGTGATGGTCAGCCGCCGGATCCCGCCGGGGGGTTACACGCCATGAGCAAAGCCGATGTCTTCCGCGCCCTGCACCACCACCGGGCGCCCGGCGATCCCCTGGTCCTGCCCGGGCCCTGGGACGCGGCCAGCGCCCGGGTGTTCGCCGAGGCCGGGTTCCCGGCACTCGCCACGCCCAGTGCCGGTGTCGCCGCCTCCCTCGGCTACGAGGACGGGCAGGTCCCGGCCGACGAGATGTTCGCGGCGGTCGCCCGGATCGTCCGGGCCGTCGACGTGCCGGTGTCGGCGGATGTCGAGGGCGGGTACGGGCTCGCGCCGAAGGAGCTGGTGGAGCGGCTGCTGGAGACGGGGGTGGTGGGCTGCAACCTGGAGGACTCCGCCGACGGCGTCCTCAGGGACCCGCGCGAGCATGCCGACTGGCTGGCCGAGGTGCAGTCGGAGGCCGCCGGCCGGCTCTTCGTCAACGCGCGCGTGGACACCTTCGTCCGCGGAGTCGCCGACCCGGAGCGGGCCATCGAGCGGGCCGCGATGTACGTCGCCGCGGGCGCCGACTGCGTCTACCCGATCGGCGCCCCGCCGGACGTGCTGCCACTGCTGCGGGCCGGGATCCAGGGGCCGATCAACGTGGGCGCCCCGGTCGGCGAAGGCCCCTCGCCCGCCGAACTCGGCGCGCGAGGGGCCACCCGGATCACCTTCGGGCCGGGGCTCCAGCGGCGGGCCACCCGCGTACTGCGGGAGATCGCCGCCGGTCTGCGACCGTAGGGACGCTCAGGACAGCCACTTCTTCCACGTGGACTTGTGGCTGTCCACCCACTTCTTCGCCGCGTCCTCCGGCGCCATCTTCTTGTCGGCGATCATCAGGGAGACCTCGTTCTGGTCCTCGGTCGTCCACTTGAACTTCTTCAGGAAGGCCGCCGCCTTGCCGCCGTTCTTCGCGAAGCCCGAGTTCAGGTACTTCTGCAGTGGCGTGTGCGGGTAGGCGCAGGCGACCTTCTCCGGGTCGGCGTCGCAGCCCTCCTTGTACGGCGGCAGCTTCACCTCGGTCATGGGGACCTTCTTGAAGAGCCACTGGGGGGTGTACCAGTAGGTGAGGAAGGGCTTCTTCTCCTTGGCGAACTGCCTCATCTGCGTGATCTGCGCCGCCTCGGAGCCCGCGAACACCACCTGGTAGTCCAGCTTCAGGTTCTTCACCAGCGCCTTGTCGTTGGTGACGTAGGACGGTGAACCGTCCATCAGCTGGCCCTTGTCGCCGCTCTCCGGAGTGCGGAACAGGTGGGAGTACTTGTTGAGGTTCTTCCAGTTCGTGATGTCCGGGTGCTGCCTGGCGAGGTACGTCGGGACGAACCAGCCGATGTGACCGGTGACGCCGAGTTCGCCGCCGCGGGCGATCGTCTTCTTGTCCTTGACGTACCGCTGCTCCTGCTCGGGGTGGCCCCAGTCCTCCAGGAGCGCGTCGACGCGGCCCTGGCTGAGGGCGTCCCAGGCGGGCACCTCGTCGACCTGGACGGTGTCGACGCGGTAGCCCAGCTCGTGCTCCAGGATGTACTGGGCGACGGCCACGTTGGCCTGGGCGCCCACCCAGGACTGCACGGACAGGGTCACGGTCTTGGCGCCCTGCGCGCCCGCGAAGGGCGAGGCCTGCTTGGTCATGTCGGCGGCGCCGCAGCCGGTGAGCAGCGCCAGGGAGCTCAGAGCGGCGACGAGGGCCGTCTTGCGGACTCGCATGTCACGCTCCCTTCTTCGCGCGGCGTTCGGTGGGCTGGGTCACCCGGTCGAGCATCAGGCCGAGGCAGACGATCGCCGCGCCGGCCACCAGACCGGTCGCCAGGTCGCCCTGGGCGAGGCCGAAGACGACGTCGTAGCCGAGCGCGCCACCGCCGACCAGGCCGCCGATGACGACGACGGCGAGGACCAGGACGAGGCCCTGGTTGACGGCGAGCAGCAGGGCGGGGCGGGCCAGTGGAAGCTGGACCTGCCGCAGCTGTTGCCAGCTGGTCGCGCCGAGCGAACCGGAGGCCTCCAGCGCGGCCGGGTCGACCTGGCGCAGGCCCTGGGTGGTGATGCGGACGACGGCCGGGAGCGCGTACACGATCGCGGCCGCGACGGCCGGGGCGCGGCCGACGCCGAACAGGGCGACGACCGGAATCAGGTACACGAACTGCGGCATCGTCTGGAAGACGTCCAGGACCGGGCGCAGCAGCCGCTCCAGGCGGTCGCTGCGGGCCGCCGCGATGCCGGTGGCGAAGCCGACGACGAGGGTGACGGCGACGGCCGCCAGGACCTGCGACAGCGTGTCCAGCGACGGCTGCCAGACGCCGAGGACGCCGATCGCGGCCATGGCGAGGACGGCGGTGAGCGCGGTGCGCCAGGTGCCGATCACCCAGGCCAGGGCGGCGACGATCAGCAGGACCGACCACCAGGGCAGCCACTGGAGGCCGTCGCGCACCGGGTCGAGGACCCAGGTGGTGAAGTGGCCGGCCCAGTCGGCGGTGCCGCCGATGACGGGGACGCCCGAGTACAGGTGCGCGGTCATCCAGTCGACGGCGCGGTTGACGGGCTCGGCGATGCCGACGATCCAGGCTTCGGGCCAGTCGAGCCGGCCCGTGAAACGCCCGGCGAGCGCCACGGCGACCACGCCGATGAGGGCGAGGAGCCAGCCGAGTCCGCTGCGGGGCTCCGGTTCGGCGCCGAGCTTCTCCCCCGCCGCGCCGGTGACGCGGTCCAGGACGACGGCCAGCAGCACGATCGGGATACCGGCGGCGAGCGCGGCGCCCACGTCGACCGAGGCCAGCGCCTGGTAGACGCGGTCACCGAGACCGCCCGCGCCGATGACGGCCGCGATGACGGCCATGGACAGCGCCATCATGATCGTCTGGTTGACGCCGAGCAGGAGTTCCTTGCGGGCCAGCGGGAGCCGGGCGGTCAGCAGCCGCTGCCGTGCGGTGGAGCCGAGCGACTCGACGGCCTCCAGCACCTCCTTGTCGGCGCCGCGCAGACCGAGCGAGGTCAGACGGGCCATGGGCGGGGCGGCGTAGATGACAGTGGCCAGGACGGCCGCCGGGACGCCGATGCCGAAGACCAGCACGACCGGCAGCAGGTAGGCGAAGGCGGGCAGCACCTGCATGGTGTCCAGGACCGGGCGCAGGACGCGGTCCATCCGGTCGGACAGCCCGGCGGCAAGCCCGAGCAGCATGCCGACGACGACCGACGCGACGACCGCGACGACCATCAGGGCGAGCGTCTGCATGGTCGGCACCCACATGCCGAGCAGGCCGCAGGCGAGGAACGCGACGGCCGTGCCGAGCGCGAGCCGGACGCCCGCCACGCGCCAGGCGACCAGCGCGCCCAGGGCCGTGACGCCCGCCCAGCCGATGGCGAGGAGGGTGAGGTAGACGGCCCGCACGGCGATCACGACGACGTTGCTGACGTGGCCGAAGAAGTACAGGAACAGCGGGTGGCTGTCGCGGTTGTCGATGATCCAGTCGCTGGCCTTGGCGAGCGGCTCGGAGAAGTCGACGGTCAGTGCGCTCGGCCAGGTGCCGCTCGCCCAGCGGGCGTTGGCCAGCGGGACGAGGATCGCGGCGGCCAGGGCGAGCAGCAGCAGCTTGCGGACAGCCGGGTGCCTGAGGAGGCCGGGCAGGCCGATACGGGGCGGGGAGGCGGTGATGGTCGCCATCACACCGCCTCCTTGGGCTGCTCGGTCCCCGGCGGGGCGGGCTGCTCGGTGCCGGCGACGACGCCGATCAGTGTGTCGGAGTCGATCACGCCCACGCAGCGGCCCTTGTCCATGACACGGGCCGGTGCGCCGGCGCGGGCGACCGCCTCGATCGCCTCGGAGACCGTCGCCTCGGGCCGGACCGCCGGTCCGCTGCCGTCCTGGTCCGCCGAGGGGCGGCGCATGGCCGTGCGGACGGTCATGACCTGCTCGCGCGGGACGTCCCGGACGAACTCGCGGACGTAGTCGTCGGCGGGCGAGCCGACGATCTCCTCGGGCGTGCCGAGCTGCACGACCCGGCCGTCGCGCATCAGGGCGATGCGGTCGCCCAGCTTGAGGGCCTCGTTGAGGTCGTGGGTGATGAAGACCATCGTGCGGCCCTCCTCCTGGTGCAGCCTGACGACCTCCTCCTGCATGTCGCGCCGGATCATCGGGTCCAGCGCGCTGAACGGCTCGTCGAACAGCAGGACTTCGGGGTCGACGGCGAGCGCGCGGGCCAGGCCCACGCGCTGCTGCTGGCCGCCGGAGAGCTGGCCGGGGCGGCGGTGCTCCATGCCTTCCAGGCCGACCTTGGCGACGACCTCGGCGGCACGCTCACGCCGCTCCGCCTTGCCCATGCCCTGGATCTCCAGACCGTAGGCGACGTTGTCGAGGACCGTGCGGTGCGGCAGCAGGCCGAAGTGCTGGAAGACCATGGCGGCGCGGTGGCGGCGCAGTTCGCGCAGCCGGGAGCGGTCCATGGCGCGGACGTCCTCGCCGTCGATGGCGATGATGCCGGCGGTCGGTTCGATCAGCCGGGTCAGACAGCGCACCAGCGTGGACTTGCCGGAGCCGGACAGGCCCATGACGACGAAGACCTCGCCCTTGCGTACGTCGAAGCTGACGTCCCGGACGGCGGCCGTGCAGCCGGTGCGGGCGCGCAGCTCGGCGGGGTCGAGGGCGGTGAGCTCGGGGTCGGCGGGAACGCGGTCGGCCTTGGGGCCGAACACCTTCCACAGGCCCTCCACCGAGAAGACGGGCGTGGTGGTGTCCATGGTCTGCTCCGTGGGGGGTTCGAGGGTCGCGGTCATCGGGAACCACCACCGATCAGCTCGGCGGCCTTCTCCCCGACCATGAGCACGCCGATCATCGGGTTGACGGTGGTCATGGTGGGGAACACGGAGGCGTCGGCGATGCGGATGCCTTCCAGGCCGCGGATACGCAACTCCGGGTCGACGACCGCGAGCCGGTCGTCGATGCCGCCCATCTTGCAGGTGCCGGCGGGGTGGTAGACGGTGTGCGCGACCTTGCGGGCGTACTCGCCGAGTTCCTCGTCGCCGGTGACGTCCGGGCCGGGGGCCACCTCGCGCTTGAGCCAGCCGGCCAGCGGTTCGGTCTTGGCGATCTCGCGGGCGATCTTGATGCCGTCGACGAGGGTACGGCCGTCGTAGTCGTCCTCGTCGGTGAAGTAGCGGAAGTCCAGGGCGGGCTTGACCTCGGGGTCGGCGCTGGTCAGGTACAGCCGGCCGCGGCTCTTCGGCTTGGGGATGTTCGGGGTCATCGAGACGCCGAACTCCGGCCGCTGGTAGCCCAGTCGCTCCGGGTTGTCCGTGAAGGGGATCTGGTAGAAGTGGAACATCAGGTCGGGGTGCGGCAGTTCGGGGTCGCGGCGCACGAACAGGCCCGCGTCCGAGTCCATCGCGGAGTTCTCCGGGATGGGGCCGTTGGTCTCCCACACGATGACCGACTCGGGGTGGTCGAGCAGGTTCTCGCCGACGCCCGGCAGGTCGTGCGCGACGGGGATGCCGAGCTTCTCCAGGTCCGCCTTCGGGCCGATGCCGGAGTGCATCAGCAGCCGGGGCGAGTCGACGGCGCCGGCGCACAGCAGGACCTCGCCCCGGGCCCTGACGAGGATCTCCTCGCCCTCCTTGGTGCGTACGTGCACGCCCTCGGCGCGGTTGCCGTTCAGCTCCAGCTTGTACGCCCAGGTCTCCAGCAGGATCGTCAGGTTGGGGCGCTCGTCCATCACCGGGTGCAGGTACGCCACCGACGCCGAGGACCGCTTGTTGTTCTCGGGGTGGTAGGCGAGGTCGAAGAAGCCGACGCCCTCGGTGAACGGCTTCTTGTTGAAGCCGTCGACGCGCGGTACGCCCAGCGCCTCCTGGGCGGCGTCGACGAAGTCGCGGGCGATGGCGTTCCGGTCCCGCTCGTCGACCGGGACGATGTTGTTGAGCAGGCGCGCGAAGTACGCCTCCATCTGCACCGCGCCCCAGCCCTTGGCGCCGGCGGCCTCCCACTCGTCCCAGTCGGCGGGCAGCGGCTTGAAGGCGATCAGCGTGTTGTGCGAGGAGCAGCCGCCCAGAACCCGGGCCCGGCTGTGCCGGATGTGCGAGTTGCCACGTGGCTGCTCGGTGGTGGGGTAGTCGTAGTCGAGTTCGCCGCCCAGCAGGCCCATCCAGCGCCGCAGGGTCAGCACGTCGTCGCGGCCGACGTCGCTCGGGCCGCCCTCGATGACGGCGACGGAGACGTCGGGGTTCTCGGTCAGTCGGGAGGCGATGACGGAACCGGCGGTTCCGCCGCCTATGACGACGTAGTCGAATTCGTGTGTGTTATCGGGCATGGGGGTGGTACTCCAGGGGGGGCTGAGGTCTTTGAGGAGTCGGGGATCCGGGAAACGAGGTGCGAAGGGTGCCGTCGGGAGTGCGGGTCAGCCCGCGAACCAGCGCACCGGCTTCGGTGCGAGGTTCTGGTAGACGTGCTTGGTCTCGCGGTACTCGGCCAGGCCGGCCGGGCCGAGTTCGCGGCCCACTCCGCTCTTGCCGAAGCCGCCCCATTCCGCCTGCGGCAGGTAGGGATGGAAGTCGTTGATCCAGATCGTGCCGTGCCGCAGCCGGGCGGCGACGCGCCGGGCGCGGCCCGCGTCGGTGGTCCAGACGCCGCCCGCGAGCCCGTACTCGGTGTCGTTGGCGAGCGCGACGGCCTCGTCCTCGGTACGGAAGGTCTCGACGGTGAGGACCGGCCCGAAGACCTCCTCCCGTACGACGCGCATCTCGCGGTGGCAGTGGTCGAGGACGGTCGGCTCGTAGAAGTAGCCGTTCTCCGGGCGCTGCGGGGAGGGCTCGGGGCGCTTGCCGCCCGAGCGCAGCACGGCGCCCTCCTTGAGGGCGGACTCGACGTACATCTCGACCTTGGCGCGCTGCTGCTCGGAGACCAGCGGGCCGCACTCGACGCCGTCCTCGGTGCCGCGGCCGAGCCGGATCTTCTCGGCGCGCCGGGCGAGTTCGGTGACGAACCGCTCGCGCACGGACTCCTCGATGATGAGGCGGGCGCCGGCCGAGCAGACCTGGCCGCTGTGGATGAAGGCGGCGTTGAGGGCCTGGTCGACGGCGGTGTCGAAGCCCTCGTCGGTGGCGCAGGCGTCGGCGAAGACGACGTTGGGGTTCTTGCCGCCTAGTTCGAGGGCGACCTTCTTGACGGTGGGCGCAGCGGCCTGGGCCACCTTGGTGCCGCTGATCAGGCCGCCGGTGAAGGAGACCAGGTCGACGTCGGGGTGCTCGGAGAGGCGGGCGCCGACCGAATGACCCGGCCCGGTGACGATGTTGGCGACCCCGGCGGGCAGTCCGGCCTCGACGAGCAGCTCGATCAGCGCGATGGTCGTCATCGGGGTGATCTCGCTCGGCTTGACGACGAAGGTGTTGCCGGCGGCCAGGGCCGGGGCGATCTTCCAGCTGGCCTGGAGCAGAGGGTAGTTCCAGGGCGTGATCATCGAGCAGACGCCGATGGGCTCGTGCACGACGACGCTGTGGATGTCGGGCGAGCCGGCGTCCACGACCCGGCCCGGGTTCTCGGCCGCGACCAGGTCGGCGAAGTACCGGAAGGCGCTGGCGACGTCGTCGATGTCGACGCGCCCTTCCTCGACGGTCTTGCCGGCGTCACGGCTCTCCAGCAGCCCGAGCCGCTCGCGGTCGCGCACGAGCAGGTCGGCGACACGGCGCAGCAGCGCGGCCCGCTCGGCGGCGGGTGTCCGCGGCCACTCCCCCTCGTCGAAGGCGCGCCGGGCGGCGGCGATCGCCAGATCGGTGTCCTTCTCGTCACCCTCCGCGACCACGGCGAACGGCAGGGCGTCCGCAGGGTCGAGGATCTCGCGCGTGGCGCCGGAGACAGCCGCACGCCATTCCCCTCCCGCGTGAATGGTGCTGCGCGCCTGGAGTTCGTTGCTTTCCGCCATGATCGCTTTCGCCTTCCGTTCCTGATCAGCGCCCCTGAGTCACATGTGTGTCACTAAGAGACCGAGTGCGCCTGCCCTGGTCCCCCCGGATGCATGCGCGTCCGTGGCCGAAAGTGCGGTGTGTCACTGGAGATGCGGGCAAATCGCCGCAATACACCCGACTGTCAGAGGCGACGACGTCACGCCACCCGAGGCCGGAAGTTCCGGCGGATCCTCGCCCACCCGCCCGTCGGTCGACTCGCGTACGAGGTCGGCGTGGGCGACATGAGGGCGTACTCCTCGATGAGACAGACGAGCAGCCGCCGCACGCTCGGAGACCGGCCGTCACGCATGGTGAAGGCGGTGAGCCGGCCGGCGTCGCTTTCGGCCCACAGCGCCCCCCGGCGGCCCGAGCGACCTCCCCAGCAGCCGCACGCCCCGGCCGGCCATGACGCAAAGGCTTCCAGCCGGGTCCGGCACCTCGGCTCCCGCAAATCCTTTGACCACTACCTCGGCCAGGACCGCCCGCTCGGCGAGGCCCGGCTGCTGTTCGAGATCTCCGCGAGCCCCGGCGGTGTCTCCCTGCGCGAGCTCAGGAGCCGGCTCGGCCTGGACGCCGGGTACCTGAGCCGGATGGTGAAGGCCCTCGAGACGCAGGGGATGATCCGGACGGGCGTGCATCCGGACGACAACCGGCTGCGGACGGTCGAGCTGAACCTGGCCGGAGGCGTCGAGACCAAGGAGCGGAACCGCCCGGGCCAACACGTTCGCCGCGGGCGTGCTGGAAGGCCTGAGCGCACCCCGGCGGCAGCAGCCCACCGAGGCCATGGCCACCGCCCAGCGCCTGCTGCCGCTGGCCGGCATCACGATCGGACTCGTCGACGGCCATGCCCCGGACGCTCGGGCCTGCCTGGACTCGTACGCCGCCGACATCGGCGCCCGCTTCCCCGAGGGCTTCGGCAAGGCCGGCTCGTGCACCCCGACGAGGTGTCGGGCGACGCCGGCGCGTTCTTGGTCGCGTACGAGGAGGGCCGGCCGGTGGGCCGCGGGGCGCTGCGGCGGCTGGAGCCCGGTGTGGGCGCACGCCTCCCTGACCCAGGCCCAGGCGATGTACCGGTCGTGCGGCTACACGGAGATTCCCCGGTACCACGGGGTGTACGCGGCCTGCTTCTTCGAGAAGCGGCTCGCACGGTGGCAGCCGGGACTCAGCACCCTCCGCCCAGGCAGAAGGAGTCGGCCGCCGTTTCCAGGACCTCGCTCTGCTCGGGGTACGCCTCGGCCGGGCCGGTTGTCAGAACGCCGTACAGCTGGGTCTCGTCGGCGTGGATGACGCGGTAGTGGCTGCGTATCTCCGCTCCCGACTCCTCGCTCTGGTAGGAGTAGGCCAGTTCGGCTGCCTCGCCCCGGGGGTCCGGCACCGGGCCCAGGTCGATACGCCGGTACTCCTTGGTCCGCACCAGATCCTTCTCGGCCGTCTCGAGCGTGCCGAGCGGGGTGGCGCCCGGCTCAGTGACCTTGAAGACCAGGACGTGAGAGGGCGGTTCGCCGCCCGGTTTCTCGTAGTAGTACTTGATGACGCCGTTCTCGCCGGGCTCCGTCCGCTGCCGCCACTCCTGCGGTACGACGATGTCGAACTCCCCTTCCGAGACGCTCCGGTAACCCGGCGGAGGTTCGCTGGGCGACGGGGACGCGGAGGTGCCCTGCGCGCTCTGCCCGGACTCGGACGGCGAGGCGCCGGTGGTCGCCGTGGGGGCGGTGGTCGCGGCAGCGGTGGGCGTGCCGTTGCCGTCACGGCCCGCCAGATACCAGCCGCCGAACCCTGCCCCGGCGCCGACCAGGACGGCGGCCGACACCACCGCGACCACCTTCCCGACGGCCCTGTTCAGGCCTTCTCCAGGACCAGGACCACGACCAGGGCCGGGCGCATGAGCCGTCTCGCCCTCAGGAGCGGAGTCCGGAGTCGGCTCGAACCCGGGACGGGGCGGCGGCGGTGCGGTGTGCGGGCGCCGCGGAGCGCCGGTCTCCCAG
Source organism: Streptomyces azureus (assembly GCF_001270025.1). Taxonomy (NCBI): domain Bacteria; kingdom Bacillati; phylum Actinomycetota; class Actinomycetes; order Kitasatosporales; family Streptomycetaceae; genus Streptomyces; species Streptomyces azureus. The sequence goes on from NZ_DF968293.1 coordinate 13,621, forward strand.
CGCTGCGTCTCCGGATTCCACCGCACCTCGCCCTCACCGGCCACGCTCAGCCCCCCGTCAGCGCGCTGACCGCCTGACCCACCGCGGCGGCGGAGGCCAGCAGTCCGGTCAGCGCGCCCGCGTCCGCGAGGGCCTGCCGGAGACGGGCGAGCCGGCCCTCGCCGGCCCGACCGGTCGCCTCGATCTCAGCCTGGGCGCCGACGAGTTCGGCGTCCAGGGCGGCCGTCCGGTCGCTCTGGACCAGCCGGTCGAGGTCGGCGCGGAGTTCGCGCACGGCCCGCAACAATTCCTGCTGCTGGGCGTCCGGTTGCGGAGCGCCCGCGTCCGTCCGGCTGACGATGGTGTTGCTGTCACCGATCGCGAACGATCCGTTGACGTTGCTGATGGTGATGTCGCCTCGACCGGCGCTCCGTTCCTCAGCCATTCCCATCCGCTCCCCGCGTACTCGACGCGCCCGCGACACCGGGCGCCTTGTGGGTGACGACGTTGTTGTCGCCGATGGCGAACGACCCCTTCACGTTCTCGATCAGGGTGCTGCCGCCGCTCACGTTCACGACCTTCTGTGCGAACTCGTCGGTCCGGTAACCCGCTTCCTTCAATACCTGCCGCACGCCCTGTGCGACGCGGTCCTGGATCGACTTCAGATAGCGGCTGACGTCCATGTCCTGGAAGAGCGAGGCCGAGTCACCCGACGCCAGCTCGCGGACCGAGCACGCCGGCCCGTCGGGCAGCGCCCCGCCATAGCCGGCGGTCTGGGTCCGAAAGGTCAGGGAGGCGCCGCGGACCAGTGTCGCGATGGCCTCGATCACCGAGCGAGGCGTGCGCGCCAGAGCCCAGACCGCTTTGCCCAGCGGGGTGTTGTTCCGGTACTGGTGCGCGACGCGGTCCGCGTTCTCGAAATCGGCGCGCACCGGAAGCAGGACGTGCGGCGCGATCTCCAGCATCAGCATCCCGCCCTGGGTGTGCACGCGGACGAAGACGGTCGTGACCACCTCCTCCTCCCAGCCGCCGACCCTGGCGCGCAGGAAGTGCCGTCGTGACTCGCCGCCCTCCTCGACCGACTCGGTGCGGTGCGCGAGGAAGGCGTCCGGGTCGTACGGCGCGAGGTCCCGGCGCGGCAGCCCGGCCACCGGAAGGAACACGCACTCGTCGAGCTCCATGGCGCGCAGCCGGTCCCGCACCGCGTCACCCGCGTGCGGCGAGGGCAGCCGCAGCCTGGCGAGCAATTCGTGGATCTTGTCCAGGATCACCCGGTTGTTGACCGGCAGCGGCGGCTCCGTGCGGTCCGGGTCGGGCCGCAGCTCCACCGCGAGGGTCCAGGTGTCATGGGCCTGCCCGGCACCGCAGAAGGGGTGCGCCCCCTGGTACATGACCAGGGGTGAACGCTGCTCCATGCGGATGCGCTCCCGCAGCCGCTGGAAGCGCCGCCCCGTGAAGTGCTCGGCCGGGTCCGCGGCCGTGTCGCCGAATCGCGACGGGTGCAGCTCCTGCCCAAGCGTCCGGGCGAACTGTTCTTGCTGCGCCGCCACGCACCCCGCCACCAGCGCGAGGACGACGAGCGCGACCCACGCCTGGAGCGGCTTGGTGATCTCACCGGTCGGCTCGGGGACCCCCGCGGGCGTCAAGGCCGCGCCGACCGCGGAGAACACCTGCTCTCCCCCGCCGAAGGCCGCCTGCACCGTCGCACCCAGGAAGCCGATCAGCGTGAGGATGCCCCACCAGCGCATCCACGTGGCAGGCACCCGCCGGTACCAGGGCGGTCGTCTCTTGGGGCCGCGGATCCAGGAGGCGGCCGTGAGCAGAAGATAGGAGAACAGGAAAGAGAGCAGCGAGAACCCGGAAAGCGGGAGGCCCACCACCCACAGCGCCAGGATCGCACCCGCCCACCCCAGTTCGATCCGGCGTGCCCGGAGGGCGTGGGCCAGGACACGCGCCGCGTCGAAGCCGAGGGAGGGGGCGACGATGCGCTCCTCGTGGACGTACAGCTCTTCGATGACCGCGTCGCGGTACGCCGCGTCGAAGTAGGTACCCGCGCACATCAACCGGGTCGCCTCGCTCGCGCCGGGCGGCGCGGGGGGCTCGTCCGGCACCTCGGCGTGCGGCTGCCGCGGTAACTGGGACGTCTGAGTCAACACTGCTCCCCCGAGATGCAATCGACCGTACGTCATGGCGCAATTGCCGTGCGTGACAAGACAGCATAAGGCGAGCACGGCAACGCTGACACCACATTGCGCAACCTGTGCACCCGTCCCCCGCACAGGCCACGGGAGCATCGCAGAACGACGGCAGGCGCCGGTCCTGATTCCGGGACCGGCGCCTGCCGTCTTGGGGTGGTCGACCCGTCGGCTCAGATCAGGCCGAGGGAGCGCACGGCGTCGCGCTCCTCCTCCAGCTCCTTCACCGAGGCGTCGATCCGGGCGCGGGAGAACTCGTTGATCTCCAGGCCCTGGACGATCTCGTACTTGCCGTCCTTGCAGGTGACCGGGAAGGAGGAGATCAGGCCCTCCGGGACGCCGTAGGAGCCGTCCGACGGGATGCCCATGGAGACCCAGTCGCCCTCGGCGGTGCCGTTGACCCAGGTGTGGACGTGGTCGATGGCGGCGTTGGCGGCGGAGGCGGCCGACGAGGCGCCACGGGCCTCGATGATGGCGGCGCCGCGCTTGGCGACGGTCGGGATGAAGTCCTCGGCCAGCCACTTCTCGTCGTTCACGACCTCGGCGGCGTTCTTGCCGGCGACCGTGGCGTGGAAGATGTCCGGGTACTGGGTGGCGGAGTGGTTGCCCCAGATGGTGAGCCGCTTGATGTCGGAGACCGCGGAGCCGGTCTTCTTCGCGAGCTGGGTCAGGGCGCGGTTGTGGTCCAGACGGGTCATCGCGGTGAACCGCTCGGCCGGTACGTCGGGCGCGGCGGCCTGCGCGATGAGCGCGTTCGTGTTGGCCGGGTTGCCGACGACGAGGACCCTCACGTCGTCCGCGGCGTGGTCGTTGATCGCCTTGCCCTGCGGCTTGAAGATGCCGCCGTTGGCCTCCAGCAGGTCGCCGCGCTCCATGCCCTTGGTGCGGGGGCGGGCGCCGACGAGCAGGCCCACGTTGGCGCCGTCGAAGGCGACGTTCGGGTCGTCCGTGATGTCGATGCCCTTCAGGAGCGGGAACGCGCAGTCGTCCAGCTCCATGGCCGTGCCCTCGGCCGCCTTCAGGGCGGGCGTGATCTCCAGCAGGCGCAGCTTCACCGGCACGTCCGCGCCGAGCAGCTGACCGGAGGCGATGCGGAAGAGCAGGGCGTAACCGATCTGGCCGGCCGCGCCGGTGACGGTGACGTTCACGGGAGTGCGGGTCATGGCGTTCTCCGTATGACAGCTGGCGGTGGGGCGTCCCTGCCCCGGACGTTTGATCGATCTCTTGGCGTCAAGAGATCCATCCAGCGGTCAGGCTATCGCGCATCCGGGATCCCGGACGGCCGGGTCGGTGTGGCCCACCCCACAACCCACCCCGCACCCGCACAAAAAGGCGGCCGCCCGTCCGGGAGAGGAGGACGAAGGCGGCCGCCTGGGGGGAACCGACCAAGCCGGACTCCCGTGGGGGTACGGTTCGCATGCCCGCGATTCCGCCGGGCAATCCTCCCTCTGCGAAATTCGTTCCCCGGCCGGTTCTGCTGCCGTGGCCAGGCGGTGAGCACCTGAACCGGGGCAGCCCGAGCCGGGCGCCGCGGTGAGGCGCGATGGATCCCCCGGGCGCGAACCCGACAGCCGGGCGCCCGCCGGACGTCACACGTCCCGCGAGGCGCCAGGCGGTCCCCCTACTCCGTGCAGCCCTGCCGGCCGGACGCGAGCGTGGCGC
>NZ_DF968294.1:0-15771 GCF_001270025.1 Streptomyces azureus
ACAGTTCATGGCGACGTATCACCACACCATGATCCACAATCCAAGATCACTTTGACGACAGGCTCTAGCGCTTCTTGCGGATCTTGCGCTTCTTCTCGTTGGCTTCCTTCTCTTTGCGCTGGGCCACCGTACGAGGACCATGGCCCCTGATGAACCGGGCGTCGGGACGTGCCGGTCACCACCGGCCGCTGACACTGTCCCCCTGCCCTGGTCGGGGCGCCACACTTCGCCATGCTGCTTCCCCCTCCGGCTGATCGCGCAGTATTCCGGCTCCAGGAACCATGGCTCAGCCTCTGCTGGCAGGGAAGGCGCGTGTTGGATCCACCAGGCGCACGCAGGCGCGCGCCGACGCCATCAGCTTGGGAAGCACCGGTGGTCAAGCCCGGATGGCTCCCTGAACAGGGGCAATGCGCTGAACGGGCGACGCTGACGGTGCCCCGGCTCCCCCTGCCGACCGCCGCTCGCTGCTGGGTCAGGCAGGCAAGGCACAGTGTTTGGGTCGCGAGGAGAGAGAGCAGACTACGTCCCGTATAACGATTGCATCACTCACGTGAACAAGAAGGGGGCGCGCTGGAACCGCGATCCGTAGCGTCTGCTCGATGCGGGAGCGCAAGCCCGAGTCGGCTGTCACACTCCGGTGCGACGATGGACTCAACCGCTGGGAAGGGGTGTAGCCGTGACCACTGCTGTCCGCGACGATAGCGCTCTTGAGGTGCGCATCGCCCCCACTTCAACCCGACTCGATCTCAAGACCTACACGCAAATCCTCAACGAGGTCAGGATGTCGCTTGAGGAGGTCGACCGGACGGCCCTGCCTGTCCGTAGCCCGCGCCTCCGATGGGCTATCGATGAGATGACCATGGAGAGCGACGTACGCATCGTCTTGGTGCCGGCTGTTGTGCCAGCTAAGCGGACATGGCAGTCGATCGCGGCCCCGCTGCACGGGTTTGTGGACGGCATTGAGTCTCTAACGGAGTCACCCCGTATCCCTCCTTTCTTCAGCGAGCGGACTGTGGCCAGGGTTGGCCACATAGGCAAGCATCTCGGGGCTGGAGGCGTAGAGCAGGTCGCCGTTACGAGCCTCAATGGTGATCGTCATACCGCCGTTGTCGACGAAGAAACGGTCAGTAACGCGACACAGGCTGTTCTTCCGGCGAAGAGTGCTTTTTCCAGCGTGACTGGAACGTTGGATGTGTTGAGCCACAGCAAGGGAAGCTCCCCACGGGCCCTGATCAGGGACCCGCGAACTCGCCACGCCGTCCGTGTGGTCGCTCATAGTGACCACAGTGAGCTTCTTCGCAATGCGTGGGGGCGACGCGTAATGGCGTCTGGGATCTTGCAAAGGAATTCCGAGGGGCAGGCGGTTTCTTTGCAGATGACAGATCTGGAAGTCTTGCCGGACTATCAATCTCAAATGGACCCGGCAGCCATCCTGGGTATCAATCCACGGATAACGGGCGACCTCAGCACCGCCGAGTATCTGAAGCAGGTGAGAAGTGCCTGAGCCTTTGGTCTATGTTGACGCTGATATCTTCCTCAACGTCATAAAGAAGGAAAAGGGCTTGTGGCCTAACTCCTACAAAGTACTTCGCGCTGCCTATAGGGGTGACATACAGGTCGTCGCCTCGACCCTCCTTCTGGTCGAGCTAAATGGCCACAAGGGTGATGTGGCTGCAATCGATCGGGACCGGGTTGTGGACGAATACCTGGACCGGCTGGATGTTCAATGGGTCGAGGTGGACATACTTGTCGCGCGGGAGGTTCGGCAGCTCGCCGCTCAGTACAACTTGCGCGGCCCGGACGCTACCCACCTCGCCACGGCGATTCGCATGAAAGCCGACTACTTCTTCTCGCGAGATAAGGCATTCCCCCACGGGCAGACTATCGGAATAACGCATGTGACCGGTCCTCGTGAAGTGTGGAATCCCACAACAGATGACGCGGAGATAGATGTGATGGCGTCGTCTGAATTGGGAAGCTAGGCAGTGAGAATGGCCCCCTGACCGGCGTAGTTGGTCGGGGGCAGTGGTCGTGTGCTCGTGCGTGTGACCGCCCGAGGTTGCCCCTGGTTCCTCGACCTGTCGTGCCGGCGTGCGGCGGGCCAACGTCTGAACCCCAGCCGACGACAGTCAGCCGATGGTGGGTGCACGGACCGATCACGCGCGCGTATGCGTCGCTATACCCCCACCGGGTTCAGCCACGCTGCTGGTCCCGTTGACCAGAGCAAGACGCGACGGCTGGCCCGTGACATCGGTGCCGGAGCCATCAGCTTGGGAAGCTGCGTTCTTGCAGGGCCCGTTGGCGGGCTGACCTGGGCGAACGGCTGAGCTGCGGCCTCGTTGAGCTGTAGTGCTTTCACCGTGGTTCCCCGCTGTTCCCCGCCCGTTCTGGTGCGCTCATGGTGCAGTCGCGGTTGGGTCGGTGGGCAGTTGACGGGCCGACAGGCAGAACGATCTGAGTAGGCTTGATCGCGAACGGTAGTCCTTGACTCCTGATGGGAGGCTGGAGCGACAGTGGCCAATCCCTTTGCACCGCCGCCAGAGAACTCTGGTCAACCGTCGTGGTCGCCGGTCGATGAGTACCTCTGGCACTCATGCGACATCCTCGCCGATGTCCTCGAAGGACAAGTGGCCCGCCGGCCCATCGTGGCCACGACCGCGCGACTACAGCACGGTGATCGCGCACTCGCAGTTGGACCGGGCCAACGCATGACCTGGAGGGCCCTCGGTAGCGGGAGGTACACACACACCAACGTGGTTGCCTTCGGCAGCCCTGGCTTTGTGGTCGGCTCCTTGGTGGGCTCTGCCATCGGAAACTCTGCCCGACGTCGTCAGGCAGCGCGTGATGCTCAGCCACGGTGGGTGGTAGACGGTACCGGCGAAGTCACCCTCACGCTGCAGAGGCTCCACTTTGCGCATGCTGCCGAACTGGACCTTGACTGGCGGGCGTTGAGTTCCATCGAGCTCGCGGCTCCTGACGTGTTCCAGACGAGCTTCATCGACACTCGCGGTTCCCAGACGACGGTTCGAGTGCAGACGCCGTGGGCTTCGCTCGCCTTCGCTCTCGCTGCGATCACTGCGTTCCCTGCCCACCCGCGTTTACTCAACCGCGGTTGGCTTCCTCCAGATTTCGAGCAACGGTGCGCCCGAGTAGGTCGTCCGTGCCGTCCCGCTGCGCATCTCGCGCTGCGGTCAAGCGGCACCTAGAAGGGGCAGAAGCCGTCCTGAGGTTATGAGCTTGGGGAGCTGGGGCTCTCTGCGCGTGAAGTGCTGCTGAGCTGCGGCAGGAGCGAGTCGAGGCTTGGTAGGCAGTTCGTTGACTCCCCGATGTCCCCGTGGTTCCCCGCACGATCTGACATGTGTCTGGCACGCGGCTTGTCACCGACGGCAGCAACTCACCGCTCCTTGGCCTCAGGAGGCCACGCAGACGCACTCAACTGAGACTGTCACTCAGCCCCCCTCTTCTATTACGCTATGTGTTCGCGCGTCGGTGGCGCCGACCAGGGGGAGCAACAAGAGACATGAACCGTCGCCCGTTCTTCGCATATCTCGACGAGGCGTGGACTCGCCTGTTTCATGGACGAGGACGGTCAGAAATACCCGACATCATCAATTGGGCAGACATAAACGCCTCCTGGTTTGATGTCCGCAAAAATGTTGTGACCGCGCTCCGAAGCGGCCAAGTCGGCCCCGACTATGTTGAGGTTCTGGATCTCCCCAAAAATCCCGTCGCCGTTCGACCGATTGCACGCCTGACAGTACATGATCGCCTCGTTTACGACACGCTTGTATTCTCCATTGCCGAGCTAGTTGAGGCGCAGCTTCGCGATAGCGTTTACAGTGCCAGATGGGGTGACAACGGTAAGTCTTTCTGGTCGCCTGTTAACTCGTGGGTTTCCATGCAAAAATACGGTGTGCAGTTGGTGACGGAAACCCCGTTTCAGCTAGCCCGGACCGATGTCGTTTCATTTTACGAGCATATCGACATCGATACACTGGCAATCGATATCCAATCTACAGGTGCATCATCTCGGGTGACCGAAAGCCTAATCACCTATCTACGAATGTTCCAGTCTTCGAGCCATGCTTGGGGAATACCGCAAGGGCCCGACTCTTCAGCAATTTTGGCCAACCTTTATCTCCTGCCCGTGGATGAGTTCGTTCACAGGTCAGATTTCGAGTACCTGCGCTACTCGGATGACATGATGATATTCGACACGGAGAGGGAGTCTCTCCGGAACGCCTTGCTTGAAATAAATGCCATTCTCCGCTCGCGTCGCCTCTCCATGTCTATGACTAAAACCAGCATCCATGACGAGGCGAACGCACTTTCGCAACTTGAAGACCTAGAAAAGGATGCAATCAACTATGGGCTAAAGATCGGAGAAATCGGAGCCGACGAAAGGCTCTATAAGCTCTTTCTCGAAGCAACCGCAGGGAAGCAGTTAGATCGAGATGTTAAGTTCGCCCTCTTCCGCATGGGAAACTTGAAGGATGATCGCGCCCTCCCTTGGGCCCTACGGCACCTCAAGGAAAGTCACCATTTAGTGGTTGAGATAATCAGATACCTTGAGTGCTTCCCTGAGCGCTTGCATGCAGTCACCAGGGCCTACGTATCCACGATGCGGCAGGCCGCCGATCACAAGTACGACAGCCTGGAACAGCGCATACTTCAGGCCGCTACGCGTCAGAGAATCAACTCACCCGACATCCGAGATGCAGCCTGGGCGATACTTCAGAACAAGAATAAGTCGAGCCTCCCTCGTGAGTTTGCTGCCCGATACCTCGGAAGGGTAAGTACGATTGCTGACGGGCAGCTCCTACGACGCGAGTACGAGCACGAATCCGATGTAAACGTTCGACGTGCGCTGCTTGTCGCAATGTACGAAGCCCATTCAGTCTCCCGCCCGCTACTCGAGAGACTGGCGCAATCCAATTCCAGACTAGTATGGGTGAGTCGTTACCTCCTCGGCGACCCCGTAGTGCCCCTGCCTCGCTAGGAGAATTCTTTGCTGCGACTTGCTGTCTACGCACTCCTGGCGATTTCATCAGGAGTAGCCAGCTTTTTTATCGCTAACTCCACCCTCGTCAGTATGACAGCTGGCCTCAGTGTTGGCCTGTTCGTGCCAGTGGTTGACGAGATAGCGCAGAACTGGGGAAACATCAGGCACCTTTGGTATTCACTGCGCTATCGCAACCGTTCCATCCGTGTCTCGACCTCGTACCTGTTCAAAATCTACGTTGACGGAAAGTACCTGCTGATCCGGGGATCGCGGTACCGCACTCAGTTCCAACCGGTGGGCGGGGTACATAAGGTTTCACCCCAGGGCAACGCTACGCTTTCTGCCATGGGGGTAACGGATGATGACCTGATCCCTCTTGATTCCGTGAGCTACGGCGACCTACGCATACGAGTTCCAGGGAAGAAGATATTTCAGTTTTTCCGGTGGTTCGACTCTCGGCAAGGTCGTGAGGATTCTCCATGGAGAGAGTTCCAAGAAGAGTTGCTTGCCACTGGAATTCTGCCGCTAGATAAGTTCCCGCATATTATGCATAATTATCTTGGGCGTGAGGTAGATCGAATTCGCTACAGTCCGTGGGCTGAATCGCTGGAGATTCTGGTGGCGGACGTTTATGAGCTTGTGCCGAATCAAGAACAAGAGGACGCATTGCGTCAGCTGGCTGCCACTGGCCATCCGGACATTGTCTGGGCCTCCTCGCAACAGATCAAACGTCGCGGTGCCATCGCGGGACAGCCTCAGACCATTGAGATCTCGACACACAGTCAACGGATCCTGTGACGAGGTCGGCGGAGCGGGTTTGGGGTGGCGCTGCTTTGGCGCGAGTGATCATGGCCCCGTAAGCTTCCGGCGCGTCGGGCAGTCTGTGGACCTGCCCGGTAAAGCACGACGTTGGGGCCATGATCTTCGAGGCTCGCGCCAAAGTGGCTCCGTAAAGCCGTGGAGCCGACCGCCCCAGCCACGACGTACCCCTTCTCTGGCATCAGGTGGCTGATTGCTGTGCGCGCGGCACGGGCGCCGGCCGGGCTGGAGCGGGGCGCAGACAGGAGCGCAGGCCCGGCCGGGGGCCGGGCCGCGCGCGGTGAGCGGAGCGAGCCGCCTTGAACCAGTAGAGAAAGTTGTAACTCAGTCTGTGGAGCGGGGCTTGAAGTCGTGTGCGCAGGCTGGGAGATCGACGCCCTGACGGTGAGCCATCGGTAGGAAGACCACTGGCCGGATCGTCCAGGTGATGCGGGTGCTGGCATGGGTCAGAGAGACCGTGCAGGGTTCCATGCGTAAGAGGGCTCGTCGCGTGTCGATGCGGCCGTCGTAGAGCCATTCCCAGGCCTCGTCGGAGGCGGCTGGGTCGAGTGCTGGTGAGATGGTGTGCAGGGCGACCGCTACCCATCTGTCTGCCTGTGGTGCTGAGTAGGCGTCGAAGGATGCGCGGTGTGCTGGTAACCCACGCTCGTCGTTGAGGTCTTGCGTCCAGCACTCGCACCAGAAGCCCCGCTGTGGCTTGTCCATCAGCACGGGTGTCCTCCCGGCTGGGTGTCCGTGAAGAGTTCGGCGGTGACGGTGTAGCCGCTGTGGCTGCCGTGGACGACCACCCGGTGTGCGATGACGCTGACCATGCCCAAGCCGCGGCCGTGTACCGCGTCCACGCTCGGCTGCTCGACCTTCGGGGCCGTGCCCGTGCCTCCCTCGTCGGTGACCGACAGGGCCACCACCTTGGAGGAGACCGCAAGGGCCAGGTGGAAGCTGCCGAGCCCGCCGCTCGCCGTGTGAAGGATCGCGTTCGCGCTCAGCTCGCTCACGATGAGCTCGGCGTCGTCGGCCAGGGGAGATCCGCGCAGGATGTCCCGCGTCCAGCGGCGGGCCCGGCTGACCTCTTCTGGAAAACCTGGGCAAGTGAGTCCCCAGACCCGGGCGGTGCTCGTATACTCGTGCATACAAGTTCCTTCGTGCTGGTAGGCCGCCATGTGCAGCGGGTTCGGGCTAGACGAGTTTCACGCCGTCGTGGGCGCGGATGGCCGGCGGGGATACCGCGTCGAGTGCGTCCAGGACGCGGATCGCGTATGCCTCGTCGGCGAGTTCGATGACCTCTTCGCGGGTGGCCCAGCGCAGTGCGCGGGTCTCGTCCCCGGTGGTGGGCGTGCCGTCGGCGGCCTCACAGCGGAAGACCATGGAGACGATCAAGCCCTTCATGTTCTTGTAGATCCCGGTCAGGGTCGCGGGAAGCGCGATCTTGATGCCGGTCTCTTCGAGAACTTCGCGCTGGAGGGCCTCGGGAATGGTCTCCTCGCGTTCGAGGACTCCGCCCGGGGGTTCCCAGTGGCCGTTGTCGCGGCGTTTGATCAAGAGGGCCCGGCCCTGGTCGTCGACGATGACTCCGGCGACGCTCACGGAGTGCGGACGGTCGGTGCTCACGTTCCTCTGCCCTCTCGGATGGCTAGGCTCTCCACCGTAGCAACAAAGCTCGCCCACTCGTCTAGATACCTAAAGGAGTACACGTGCCCTCTCTTTCCTCCGGCCTCCTCGGCGATCTCGACCCCACGAGCGATCGTGCGGTCTTCCGGCAGATCGCCGACCAGCTGCGCGAGGCCATCGACCGTGGGCGATTCAGGGAGGGCGAAAAGCTGCCCTCCGAGGCCGAACTCGTCGAGCACTACGGGGTATCCCGTATGACCGTTCGAAACTCCTTCTCCGTCCTCCAGGGCGAGGGCCTGGTGCACGCCGAGCACGGCAAGGGTGTCTTCGTGCGACCACGACCGCCTGTGAGGCGGCTTGCCTCTGACCGGTTCGCCAGGCGCCACCGTGAGCAGGGGAAGTCCGCGTTCATCGTGGAGGCCGACGCCGCCGGCAGTCACCCGCAGGTGGACAGCCTGGAGGTCAAGGAGGAGAAAGCCAGCCAGGACGTCTCCACCCGGCTTGGGTCCGTGCGGCGAGTGCTGGCCCGGCGTCGGCGGTATCTGCTGGACGGGCGGCCGGTGGAGTTCGCCACCTCGTATCTGCCGCTCGACATCGCGCGCGGTACGCCGATTGCCGAGCCGAACCCCGGGCCCGGTGGCATCTACGCCCGGCTTGAGGAGCTGGGGCACCGCCTCGACCACTTCGAGGAAGAGATTCGTGCCCGGATGCCCTCGCCTGATGAGGTCCGGACGCTGCGGCTGGCCTCCGGCGTGCCGGTCATCCACCTGATCCGCACCGCGTTCGACCAGGAGGGACGGGCCGTAGAGGTCTGCGACACAGTCATGGCGGCCGACGCGTACGTCCTGTCGTACCAGCTCCCGGCGACGTGAGTACCTGATCGGCGGTGGTGCGCGGGGAGGCTTCTCCGAACTCGTACACCCCAACAGGCTTACTCGTATAGACGAGTGGGCAAGTTGTGTGGCAAGGTGGTCGCCGTTCCCGGAGATCGGGTCCGAACACTGCATCTTGTATAGACGAGTAGACGGGAAAGAATCTTGCGCACCATCCGTGTAGAGACCTCCGCCGCAACGATCCTGCTGACCGAGGCGCCCGAGCCCAAGGTCCGCGACCGGCAGACGGGCGAGATCGCCAAGGACGCCACCAGCGGAGAGGCCCTGATGACGATCGGCGTCGTCTACCTGGAGGACGGCGAATCGTCGCTGATCAAGGTCACCGTTCCGGAGAGCGGGGTATCCGAGGGGCTGACGCTCGGGGCTCCGGTCTCGCTGCCGGGTCTGGTGGCCCGGCCGTGGGAGAGCGTCTTCAACGGGCAGCAGCGCCACGGCATCGCCTACCGCGCCGCCGCCGTGACTCCGGCCGCGTTCCCGGCCGCCACCGGGGCCGCTGCCTGATGACCGATCTGACGACACTCCTGGAGGTGGGTGGTCCTGTCGCCGCACTCGGCGGCGGGGCCGCCTACGCCCGGGCCAAGCATCCCGGGGTGTACTGGTCCACGGTCGGCCTGCCGATATCCACGGCCCGGCTCCTCAGCTCCTACGGCTCGGTCATGGAGGCCTGCGGCCTGACCGTGGCTCCGTCCCGGCTGCGGATGCTGGCGGTCAAGGCCACCACTCGCCGTGAAGTTCGCCCCGTACCGCCGCGTCGGGGCATCATCCGGCCCACCTCGACCGGGCTGCGGCTCCGTCTGCGGCTCGCTCCGGGGCAGGAACCAGCCGATGTCGCCGCCTCGGCGGAACGGCTGCGGCATGCCTGGGGCGTTCACGCCGTGTACGTGACCACGGTCAAGCCGGGTGTGGTTGAGCTGCGGCTGGTCGGCTTCGATGTGCTGCGGCAGGTGCGGATGCCGCGCAAGGTGGACGCCGGGTTCCTTCAGGTGCCGGTGGCACTGCGGGAGGACGCCATGCCGTTCATACGCGACTACCGGACCGTGCCCCACCAACTCACCCTCGGCGCCACGCTGTCGGGTAAGTCCATGTATCTGCGGCACCTGATCGCCGGACTCGCCCCTCAGCCGGTCGCCTTGGTCGGGATCGACTGCAAGCGCGGTGTGGAGCTGGCGCCGTTCGCCTCCCGCCTCTCCGCGCTGGCGACCGAACCGGAACAGGCAGCCGAGCTGCTGCCCGTGCTCGTGAAGGAAATGGAGGACCGCTACGACCTGATCAAGGCCCGGCAAGGCATCGCCCCGGACACCCCGGCCGAAGAGATCACCTCCGACATCTGGGGACTGCCTGAGTCCGAACGCCCGGTTCCCCTCGTGCTGTTCGTGGACGAGGTGGCCGAGCTCTTCCTCGTCGCCACCAGGAAGGACGAGGAACGGCGCGACGAGATGGTCACCCAGCTCATCCGGCTCGCCCAGCTCGGCCGCGCGGCCGGCATCTACCTTGAGGTCTGCGGGCAGCGCTTCGGCGCCGAGCTGGGCAAGGGCGCCACCATGCTGCGAGCCCAGTTGACCGGCCGCGTCTGCCACCGGGTGAACGACGAAGCCTCCGCGAAGATGGCGCTCGGCGACATCGCACCCGAAGCGGTCATGGCCGCATGTGCCATCGCCCCCGAACGGCCCGGCCTCGCCGTGGCAGGTGACCCCTCCGGCGGCTGGTCGCGCATCCGGACGCCGTACCTGTCCCTCGGTGACGCCGCCGAGACCTGCCGCGCGTACGCGCACCTGGTGCCGGACATGCCCGTGCTCAAGCCCTTCCAGCCCGAGGTGACGGTACGGCCGGTTGAATCCAGGGCCCCGGTCATCGAACCGCGTCCGGCAACCGGCTGACCTCCTCACCAACCCCGGTCGGCGTGACCGTTTCACGCCAAGTCCCTACCCCTCGCATGCCTGAATCCGGAAGGAGCCGCATCATGCGCGCCCAGCTGGCCCGTGTTGACGCGGTGCTCATCCAAGCTGTCATCGCTGCCGCGCTGTCCTTCGCCCACCTGCATGACATCGCCTCGGCGGCCGGGCAGGACGGATGGAAAGCCTGGGCCTACCCGATCAGCGTCGACCTGTTGCTCGTCGCCGCCTGGCGTCGCTTGCGGTCCGGGGAAGCGAAAGCGGCCGGGTGGTGCTGGTTCGTCATCGCGCTCACGGCCTCACTCGGAGCCAACGTCGCCACCGCCGGCCTGCTCGACATGAACCACGTCCCGGCCTGGCTGCGCATTCTCGTGGCGGGCTGGCCTGCGGTCGCCTTCCTCGGCGGCACCCTGCTCGCGCACTCGGCACCGAAGGCGATCGACCACGCCGCCGAACCCGACGCGGACGGCGACGAGGTCCACGACCAGGCGGAGGAACCAGAACTCCTCCCCGAGCCACCCGTCCACCCGGCACCCGAGCAAACCCCGCCCCAGCGTCCGGTCAACGAGCCGGAACCGCCTGAGCGTCCCGCCCTGCCCGTTCCGGCCGCTCTCGTCGCACACGCCCGCAAGGTCGCCGCCGAGCACCACACCCGCACTGGCACACCCATCGACACCCCCACCCTCCGCGCCCGCCTCGGCGTCCCCGCAGCCATGGCCGAAGCCATCGCCACCCACCTCTGAAAGGAGACCTGTGTGACTGCCAACCGCCGCTTCCGCAACGTCGTTCGCATCGGCCCCGTCCAGGTCGGCACCTACTACGACGGCCGGGGCCAGGAGAAGCACACCGCCGCCTGCACCGCCCCGCGCTGCGGCTTCTCCACCGACTACGACGGCCGCGCCGCCGCCGAGCTGGCCGCCCGCACCCACCGCTGCCCCGTTCGCTGAAAGGACCCTCGCCCCGTGACCGTCAGCCTGCCGCTTGTCGTCGTTCTCGGCTTCTTCGCCTGGGGAGCAGTCAGGTTCCTCGGCGTCCGCGTCTGGATCGTCGTCCTGATCACCCTCTTCGGCTTCTGGCTCTCCCGCACCTTCCTCGCACCCGCCATCGAGTCCGGCACGCGCTCCGGCGTGACCGTCATAAACGGCTCACATGCCTAGACGAGTAGATAAGGAGACCTGGCCCGTGTTCCTCCCGAAGTACCCCGACAGCCCGACCCCGCCGCCCGCGCACACCCACACCCCGACCGAGCCGATACCCGCTCGGCGCTCGCTCCCGACGGTCTCCGTCGATCAGAAGACCGTCGTGGCCTTGGTCGTCGGTGGAGTCGTCCTCACCGCGCTCCTGGCGGCCGTCGCCGTCACGGCCATCTCCGTTGCCGTGGCCGCCGTCGTCCTGCGCTCCATGCTCCGCGATCACCACCGCCGCTGAACCGCGCTGGCCTCCGGGGCGGCGGCACACGACCAAGCATTTCGCCGCCCCGGGGCCTGTTCCTCCCGACCGAGCCAGCCAGAAGGGGAAACGCCATCTTCACCCGCACCACTCCGGCACCACTCCCGGAACTCGCGAACCTGGCCGCGCAGGGCACGCTGCCGGGTATCCTCCGCCAGCTCTCCGGACTCGGCGGCTGCACCAACCCGATCCGCCTCGACGGCCACCGCACCGAGTACGACGTCGACACCACGACCGGCGAGATCGGCAACGTCCTCCACCGCCTCGACTCGTCCAGCCTCCCGGCCGGGCAGCTCCTCGTCCGCTGCAACAACCGCCGCACGACCCGCTGCGCCGCCTGCGCCGAGGTCTACCGCCGCGACACCTTCCACCTGATCACCTCCGGCCTGCGCGGCGGCAAGGGCATTCCCGAACACGTCGCCACGCACCCGCGCGTGTTCGCCACCTTCACCGCGCCGAGCTTCGGCCCGGTCCACACCCGCCCTTCCAGCGGGCGTCCATGCCGCTGCGGCGCCCATCACGACCAGGACGACGACGTACTCGGCTCCCCGCTCGATCCGGACACCTACGACTACGAAGCCGCCGTGCTCTGGAACGCCCACGCCGGTCCGCTGTGGCGGCGGTTCTCGACCTACCTGCGCCGAGAGGTCGCCAAGCGCGCCGGCCTGTCCCAGCGGCGCTTCCGCGAGCACGCCCGTGTGTCCTTCGCCAAGGTCGCCGAGTACCAGAAGCGCGGCGCGGTCCACTTCCACGCGGTCATTCGCATCGACGGCCCCAGCGGCGGCGACACCTCACCCCCTACTTGGGCAACCGCCGAGCTGCTCACGGACGCTATCGGCGCTGCCGCTGCCAAGGTCCGCGTGGACGGCCCGGTCATCGACGGCCGCACGCACACCTTCACCTTCGGCCGCCAACTCGACGTACGCACCATCCGCTCGGCCGACTTCAACGACGGCCAGGAACTGACCGAACGGGCCGTCGCCGCTTACATCGCCAAGTACGCCACCAAGGGCGCCGAGACCGCGACGGGAGCTCTGGACCGGCCGCTCAAGTTCGCCGCCGAACTCGCCCAGCTCGACATCAGCGACCACGCCCGCCGCATGATCCGAACCGCATGGTTCCTCGGCGCACGTAAGGACCTCGAACATCTCCGCCTGCGTGCCTGGGCCCACATGCTCGGCTTCCGCGGCCACTTCTCCACCAAGTCCCGCCGCTACTCCACCACCCTCGGAGCCCTCCGCGACGCCCGCGCCGCATGGCGCCGTGCCCAAGCCGCAGCAGCCAACGGCCCCGAGCCGGAGACGACGTACGTCCTCGCGCACTGGGTCTTCGCCGGTACCGGCCTCTCGGACACCGAAGCCTGGCTGGCCGCATCCCTCGAACCCGCCCCCGGAACGGAAGGAGAACCGACATGGACCGCCGTCGTGACGAACTGATGACTGTCCCGCAGATCCTCGCCGAGCTCGGCGGAGTGTCCCGCCGAACCTTCTACCGCTGGCGCGAACTGGGGCAGGCTCCGGAAGCGATCAAGCTTCCGAACGGTGAGATCCGCGTATGGCGCAGTGACTTCGACGCCTGGCTCCACGGGCTCGCGGAGGCGGCGTGAAGTCGCATGACGTACGGGTGTGGGGCATCCGTAAGCGGCCGTACAAGACGCCGTCGTATGACGTGCGATGGAAGGTCGGCGATGCCCCGCCGTGCTCCGAGACCTTCAGGACGAAGGCACTCGCCGACAACTTCCGGGCCAAGCTTCTTCGGGCTGCCCAGAAGGGCGAGGCATTCGACACGGAAACCGGTCTGCCGGACTCCATGGCACCGGCCAAGGAGTCCCGTACCTGGTACGACTTCGCACGGGCGTACGTCGCCATGAAGTGGCCACACGCGGCTCCGAACTCCCGCGACAGCTTGAACGAGACGATGACGCTCGTCACGACTCAGCTGCTAGGTGATCGGCCTGGGCGTCCAGCTGACGACGTCTTGCGTCGTGCGTTGCGGGGCTGGGCTTTCGTCGTCCAAGCCTCGGACGAGGAAGCTCCGCCGGTCGACATCGCGAACGCTCTTCGCTGGGTAGCCAAAGCCTCTCTGCCGTTGGCGACGCTCAAGAATCCGGCAGACATCCGCCGCGTCCTCGACTCGCTCAAGCTCACGCGTTCCGGCGCTCCGGCGGCCGCCGAGACAGTACGGCGCAAGCGGGCGGTCCTCTTCAATGCCCTCGCCTACGCGGTCGAACTGAGGGAGCTCCCGGAGAACCCGGTCACGCTCGTGAAGTGGAAGCCACCGAAGGTGACCAAGGAAGTCGACCGCCGGGTCGTGGTGAACCCTCGGCAGGCACGCGAACTCCTGGCCGCCGTCTCTTACGTCGGCGGCTACCGCAGAGCCCGTGGGCGGCGCCTGGTCGCGCTCTTCGCCTGCATGTACTTCGGCGGGCTTCGGCCGGCGGAAGCTGTGGCGCTGCGTCGTCCGGACTGCACGCTGCCGGAGACCGGGTGGGGTTCGCTGATCCTGGAGAAGACCCGCCCGACGGTCGGGAAGCGCTGGACCGGGACCGGGGAGGTTCACGACAACCGCGGCCTCAAGAATCGCCCCACGAATGAAACCCGCATCGTCCCGATCCCACCTCGCCTCGTCCGCATGCTCATCGCCCACATCGAGGAGTTCGGCACCGCCAAGGACGGGCGGCTGTTCGCCAACGAACGTGGGGGAGTGGTCGCCTCCACTACGTACTGGCGCGTCTGGGACGAGGCCCGGCACCTGGCGCTCACGCCGGAACAGGTGGCCTCGCCGCTGGCCGCTCGACCGTACGACCTGAGGCACGCCGCGCTCTCCTCGTGGCTCAACGCTGGCGTCGACCCCACCGAGGTGGCGGAACGCGCGGGCAACAGCGTCGAAGTGCTGCTGAGCCGGTACGCGAAGTGTCTCGACGGCCGCCAGGACGTTGCCAACCGCCGGATCGCCGAGCTCCTCGGTGAGGGCGACGGCCAGGAGGAGGAGCCCGGCGGCGGGACCTGATCCCGGCACACCTCCGACACGCGCACCTGCGGCATGATGGCCCCTGGACTACGGTCCGGGGGCCTCGGCGTTTTCCGGCCCTGACCTGCGGATTCCTGGCCCGTGGCCAGTCCACGGATAGTCCACGGCACCCGACATACAGCCGCTCCGAGCGGCACACGCCTGCACATACGCGAAGACCCCGCACTCAGCGTTTCCGCTGATGACGGGGTCTTTGGGCACCTAATCCAAGGTGCCCCCGGCAGGATTCGAACCTGCGCACACGGCTCCGGAGGCCGTTGCTCTATCCCCTGAGCTACGGGGGCGTGTCGGTCGCGTTGCTCGCGGCGACGGGTAGAACACTACCAGCTCCTTCGCGGTGGTCATGAACGGGTTTCCGCTGCCGGGGGCGGGGTTGCGGGCCGCCCGGCCGGAGCGGAAGTGGGGAAAACCCGGACGCGGTGGCCGGGGCCGACCTACTCTCGAGTTGTGCCAGGCGCGTCGGGCCGGGTGCTTGTTGTGGACGACAACAAGGTCATCCGGCAGTTGATCAGGGTCAACCTCGAGCTGGAGGGGCTGGAGGTCGTGACCGCGGCCGATGGTGCCGAGTGTCTTGATGTCGTTCATCAGGTGCGGCCCGATGTCGTGACCCTCGACGTGGTCATGCCCCGGCTGGACGGGATCCGGACCGCCGCTCGACTGCGAGCCGATCCGCGCACCCGTGATGTGCCCCTCGCCATCATCAGTGCCTGTACCCGGTACGAGGTCGAGGCCGGGCTGGAAGTGGGCGTCGACGCCTTCCTCGCCAAGCCGTTCGAGCCCGATGAACTCGTCGGGATGGTCAGGCAGTTGGTCGAGCGGGAGCGGAGCGGGGGGAGGCAGGGGGGCGGTGGTGGCAGTGCGCCCGCTTACGGGTCCGTCCTCGGCGCGGGGGAGGCCGAGCGGGCCGGGAGTGCCGGCGGTTGATCCGCCGTCTGCGAATGGCTCGCTGGTCGATCCGTGATTGAGGCCCCGTCCACATCCCGGACCCTCTTCAAAACCGGTTCGCATATCCACCCCCTTCCTCCCATACGCTTGTGCCCGTGACCCCCGTCGAGCTCTCCCGCACCGTGCTGCACGC
>NZ_DF968295.1:0-4643 GCF_001270025.1 Streptomyces azureus
GGGGGGGGGGGGGGGGGGGGGGGGGGGGGGGGGGGGGGGGGGGGGGGGGGGGGGGGGGAGGGGGGCGGCTGGGGGGTGGCCGTGGCGGTGGGGGTGACCGCGGCCCGGGGAGGCGGGGCGTCCGGCGGCTGGGTGACGACGTAGGCGCCGCCCGCGACCATCGTCGCGCCGGCGGTCATCGCGACGGCCGGCTTGGTGAGCGCGCCCAGCAGCTTGGCGGACCACCCGGCGGAGGTGGCGGCCACGGCCGTCTTGCCGCCGAAGGCGAGCGACAGCGTGAACCCGACGGGCAGCGGGACGAGCGCGATGCCGACCAGGAGGCGTTCCGCAGGTACGACCGTCTCGTGGGTGCCGCCGCAGTAGCCGCAGCCCCGGATGTGCCGGGCCAGCCGCTTGCGCCACACCGAGTCGGGCCGGCCGTTCCAGCGGCCGGTCAGCTCGCGCAGGCCGGGGCAGGCGCCGTCCAGGGCGCGGACGATGCCGCGCGAGGTCTCCAGGCGCTCCTTCATCCGCTGCACGCGCACGGCGGCGTGCTGCCGGGTGATGCCGACGGCGGCGGCCAGTTCGCGCCGGGTCAGTTCGCCCGCGACCTCCAGCCACCACAGCGACAGCAGCTGCCTGTCCTCGTCGTCGAGCCACCGCACGGCCTCGGCGACCTCGCGCCGCTGCCCCTCCAACTGCAGCCGCAGCACGGTCAGTTCGGCGAAGTCGGAGGCCGCGGCCTCCTCCAGCCGGTCCGGGGTCCGGCGCCGCCGGGCACGGTCGCGTATCTGGCGCATGGCGATCGCCACCAGCCAGGACCGGAAGCTGTCCGGGTCGCGCAGCGAACCGAGGTTGTCGACCGCGCGCAGCATGGTCTCCTGGACGACGTCGTCGACGTCGGCGTGACCGTTCAGGGCCCGGCCCACGATGTTGTAGACCAGCGGCAGCCAGCCCGCGACCAGTTCGTCCAGCGCCTGCCGGTCGCCGGACTGCGCCGCCGTGATGGTGGCGCGCCAGTGCTGACTGTCCACGGTGGCCTCTCGACGCCTGGGATCACTGATGTTCCGCACGCACCCTCTCAGGTAGGACCGGGATCTTGGCTATGCCGGGGATCACAGACGGAGACGGTGTGAAGGACTTGCGGATAACACTTTTCCGCGCGGGCCACCGGACGCACGAGCGGCCCCGGACGGAACCAACCGTCCGGGGCCGCAGGCAGTCCTGCCGGGGTGACTACGGGTGACTACGCGTCCAACGACGTCATCACGTGCTTGATCCGCGTGTAGTCGTCGAAGCCGTACGCCGACAGGTCCTTGCCGTAGCCGGACTTCTTGAAGCCGCCGTGCGGCATCTCGGCGACCAGCGGGATGTGGGTGTTGATCCACACGCAGCCGAAGTCGAGCTTCTTGGACATCCGCATGGCGCGGCCGTGGTCCTTGGTCCACACGGAGGAGGCGAGCGCGTACTCGACGCCGTTGGCCCACTCCACCGCCTGGTCCTCGTCCGAGAAGGACTGCACGGTGATGACCGGGCCGAAGACCTCCTTCTGGATGATCTCGTCGTCCTGCTCGAGGCCCGAGACGACGGTCGGCGCGTAGAAATAGCCCTTGTCGCCGACCCGCTTGCCGCCGGTCTCCACGCGCGCGTGCGCGGGCAGCCGGTCGATGAAGCCCTCGACCTGCTTGAGCTGGTTGGGGTTGTTGAGCGGGCCGAACAGCACGTCCTCGTCGTCCGGGTGCCCGGTCTTCGTCTCGGCGGCGGCCTTGGACAGCGCGGAGACGAACTCGTCGTGGATGGACTCGTGGACGAGGACGCGCGTGGCGGCCGTGCAGTCCTGGCCGGCGTTGAAGTAGCCCGCGACCGAGATGTCCTCGACGGCCTTGGCGATGTCGGTGTCCTCGAAGACCACGACCGGCGCCTTGCCGCCCAGCTCCAGGTGGACGCGCTTGACGTCCTTGGAGGCGGACTCGGCGACCTGGATGCCGGCGCGCACCGAGCCGGTGATGGAGGCCATCGCCGGGATGTCGTGCTCGACCATCATGCGGCCGGTCTCGCGGTCGCCGCAGATGACGTTGAAGACGCCCTTGGGCAGGATCCCGCCGAGGATCTCCGCGATCAGCACCGTCGACGCGGGGGTGGTGTCGGACGGCTTCAGCACGACCGTGTTGCCCGCCGCGATCGCCGGGGCGAACTTCCACACGGCCATCATCATCGGGTAGTTCCACGGCGCGACCTGCGCGCAGACGCCGACCGGCTCGCGGCGGACGATGGAGGTCAGGCCTTCCATGTACTCACCGGCCGAGCGGCCCTCGAGCATCCGCGCCGCACCCGCGAAGAAGCGGATCTGGTCGACCATCGGGGGGATCTCCTCGGAGCGGGTCAGCCCGACCGGCTTGCCCGTGTTCTCCACCTCGGCCGCGATCAGCTCCTCGGCGCGCTCCTCGAAGGCGTCCGCGATCTTCAGCAGGGCCTTCTGGCGCTCGGCGGGCGTGGTGTCGCGCCAGCCGGGGAAGGCCTCGGCGGCCGCCGCCATCGCGGCGTCCACGTCCGCCTGCCCGGACAGCGGAGCGGTCGCGTACGCCTCGCCCGTCGCGGGATTGACCACCTCGGTGGTCCGTCCGTCGGCGGCGTCCCGGAACTCACCGCCGATGTAGTTGCGCAGACGACGCAGCTCGGTGCTCACTGCCGGCCCTCCAGTTCGGATGTCCAGTACTTGAGACACCCACCCTAGTCGGCGGCCCCACGTTTTCAACACCCCCGCTCCCTTCGATCGTGCGGAATCCGCAGGAGTCGGCTACCGAAACAACGGATTTCATCGATCGAGGCTTGCGGAAGTGTCGAGACCTCGTGCACAGTGACCTCGTGGCCAGTCGAAGCGCAGACCAGAAGGGCTCGCGGGAGCACCGCGAGTCCTCCCGCGAGTCCAGGAACGGCAGCTCGCCGCAGCTGGACGCCGTCTCCCTCGCCATCATCGAGCAGCTCCAGGAGGACGGCCGCCGGCCGTACGCCGCCATCGGCAAGGCCGTGGGCCTGTCCGAGGCGGCCGTGCGCCAGCGCGTCCAGAAGCTGCTCGACCAGGGCGTGATGCAGATCGTCGCCGTCACGGACCCGCTCACCGTGGGCTTCCGCAGACAGGCGATGGTCGGCGTCAACGTCGAAGGCGACGTGGAGTCGGTCGCGGACGCGCTGACGGCCATGTCCGAGTGCGAGTACGTGGTGATGACCGCAGGCTCCTTCGACCTCATGGTGGAGATCGTCTGCGAGGACGACGACCACCTCCTGGACGTCATCAACAAACGCATCCGGGCCGTCCCCGGAGTGCGCTCCACCGAGAGCTTCGTCTACCTCAAGCTCAAGAAGCAGACCTACATGTGGGGAACCCGATAACCGTGAGGACCCGATAGCCGTGAGCAAGGACCTCTCCCAGACCGCGTACGACCACCTGTGGATGCACTTCACGCGCATGTCGTCGTACGAGAAGGCCCCCGTCCCCACCATCGTCCGGGGCGAGGGCACGTACATCTACGACGACCAGGGCAAGCGCTACCTGGACGGTCTCGCCGGCCTGTTCGTGGTGCAGGCCGGGCACGGCCGGGTCGAGCTCGCCGAGACCGCCTCCAAGCAGGCGCAGGAGCTGGCGTTCTTCCCGGTGTGGTCCTACGCCCACCCCAAGGCCGTCGAGCTGGCCGAGCGCCTCGCGCACCACGCCCCGGGCGACCTGAACAAGGTCTTCTTCACCACCGGCGGCGGCGAGGCCGTCGAGACCGCCTGGAAGCTCGCCAAGCAGTACTTCAAGCTGGTCGGCAAGCCCACCAAGCACAAGGTCATCTCCCGCGCGGTCGCCTACCACGGCACCCCGCAGGGCGCCCTGTCCATCACCGGCCTGCCCGCTCTGAAGGCACCCTTCGAGCCCCTCGTACCGGGCGCCCACAAGGTCCCGAACACCAACATCTACCGGGCGCCGATCCACGGTGACGACCCCGAGGCCTTCGGCCGCTGGGCCGCCGACCAGATCGAGCAGCAGATCCTCTTCGAGGGCGCGGACACGGTCGCCGCGGTCTTCCTGGAGCCGGTGCAGAACGCGGGCGGCTGCTTCCCGCCCCCGCCCGGCTACTTCCAGCGCGTGCGCGAGATCTGCGACCAGTACGACGTGCTGCTCGTGTCCGACGAGGTCATCTGCGCCTTCGGCCGCCTGGGCACGTACTTCGCCTGCGACAAGTTCGACTACGTCCCGGACATGATCACCTGCGCCAAGGGCATGACCTCCGGCTACTCCCCCATAGGCGCGTGCATCGTCTCCGACCGCCTCGCCGAGCCGTTCTACAAGGGCGACAACACCTTCCTGCACGGTTACACCTTCGGCGGCCACCCGGTCTCCGCGGCCGTGGGCCTGGCCAACCTCGACCTGTTCGAGCGCGAGAACCTCAACCAGCACGTCCTCGACAACGAGGGCAACTTCCGCGCCACCCTGGAGAAGCTCCACGACCTGCCGATCGTCGGCGACGTCCGCGGTAACGGCTTCTTCTACGGCATCGAACTCGTCAAGGACAAGGCCACCAAGGAGTCCTTCGACGCGGACGAGACCGAGCGCGTCCTGTACGGCTTCCTCTCCAAGAAGCTGTACGAGAACGGCCTGTACTGCCGTGCCGACGACCGCGGCG
>NZ_DF968296.1:0-1414 GCF_001270025.1 Streptomyces azureus
CTGAGACCTGATGCCGAGCCGATTGTGGTGAAGTGGATGATCCTATGCTGTCGAGAAAAGCCTCTAGCGAGTTTCATGGCGGCCCGTACCCTAAACCGACTCAGGTGGTCAGGTAGAGAATACCGAGGCGTTCGGGTGAACTATGGTTAAGGAACTCGGCAAAATGCCCCCGTAACTTCGGGAGAAGGGGGGCCACATCTGGTGAGAACACTTGCTGTTCGAGCTGGGGGTGGCCGCAGAGACCAGCGAGAAGCGACTGTTTACTAAAAACACAGGTCCGTGCGAAGCCGTAAGGCGATGTATACGGACTGACGCCTGCCCGGTGCTGGAACGTTAAGGGGACCGGTTAGTCACTCTTCGGGGTGGCGAAGCTGAGAACTTAAGCGCCAGTAAACGGCGGTGGTAACTATAACCATCCTAAGGTAGCGAAATTCCTTGTCGGGTAAGTTCCGACCTGCACGAATGGCGTAACGACTTCTCGACTGTCTCAACCATAGGCCCGGTGAAATTGCACTACGAGTAAAGATGCTCGTTTCGCGCAGCAGGACGGAAAGACCCCGGGACCTTTACTACAGTTTGATATTGGTGTTCGGTTCGGCTTGTGTAGGATAGCTGGGAGACTGTGAAGCGCTAACGCCAGTTAGTGTGGAGTCGTCGTTGAAATACCAGTCTGGTCGTGCTGGATGTCTAACCTGGGTCCGTGATCCGGATCAGGGACAGTGTCTGATGGGTAGTTTAACTGGGGCGGTTGCCTCCTAAAGAGTAACGGAGGCGCCCAAAGGTTCCCTCAGCCTGGTTGGCAATCAGGTGTTGAGTGTAAGTGCACAAGGGAGCTTGACTGTGAGACCGACGGGTCGAGCAGGGACGAAAGTCGGGACTAGTGATCCGGCGGTGGCTTGTGGAAGCGCCGTCGCTCAACGGATAAAAGGTACCCCGGGGATAACAGGCTGATCTTCCCCAAGAGTCCATATCGACGGGATGGTTTGGCACCTCGATGTCGGCTCGTCGCATCCTGGGGCTGGAGTCGGTCCCAAGGGTTGGGCTGTTCGCCCATTAAAGCGGTACGCGAGCTGGGTTTAGAACGTCGTGAGACAGTTCGGTCCCTATCCGCTGTGCGCGTAGGAGTCTTGAGAAGGGCTGTCCCTAGTACGAGAGGACCGGGACGGACGAACCTCTGGTGTGCCAGTTGTTCTGCCAAGGGCATGGCTGGTTGGCTACGTTCGGGAGGGATAACCGCTGAAAGCATCTAAGCGGGAAGCCTGCTTCGAGATGAGGACTCCCACCTCCTAGAGAGGGTAAGGCTCCCAGTAGACGACTGGGTTGATAGGCCGGATATGGAAGCACGGTAACGTGTGGAGTTGACCGGTACTAATAGGCCGAGGGCTTGTCCTCAGTTGCTCGCGTCCACTGTGTT